>NZ_JBFTQB010000024.1:0-31926 GCF_056398785.1 Paenibacillus sp. 01T422
CATTTCATCTTGTTGCATATCTAACAAATAATTCTCTTCAAGATTAGTATTACTTGAAAAAACAATATTACTTAATCTGTCTCTTACTGTGAATCCTATTATAGGCAAGTTTAAGTCTTCATTAATTTTTATCGTTGTCCTTATAACAACTTCATCACCGTTTTCAATGCTGTCTACCGATTCACCATTTATTAATACATCTAACCCAACAATTTCCGCACTGCCATCACCAAATCGTTTATCAATATTCACAATCTTTTTGTATTGATTAATCTTAGCTAAAGATACGCTATTAGAATTAGTTTCTTTTTTCTGCTTCTGTAAATTATGAATACTCATCTGGTATAATTTCGCAACAGTTTTAGGATCACCAATTTCCACTAATTCTCCTTTTTCAAGCCATACAACCTTATCACATAACGTTATTACAGCTTGAACATCATGAGAGACAAATAAAATTGTTTTTCCTGATTCCTTAAGTTCTCTAATTTTTCTCATTGATTTTTGCTGAAAATACAAATCCCCTACTGAAAGTGCCTCATCAATAATCATTATCTCTGGTTCACAATGAACTGCAGACGAAAATGCTAGTCTTACAAACATACCACTTGAATATGTTTTAACAGGTTGATTTATAAAATCACCGATATCAGCGAATTCTATGATTTCTTTGTATTTTTGCTCAATTTCTCTTTTTGAAAGCCCCATAATAGAACCATATAAAAAAACATTCTCATGTCCTGTGAGTTCAGGATTAAATCCTGCTCCAAGCTCTAATAATGAAGCTATTTTTCCACTTACTTCGACTTTACCAACACTAGGAGACAAAGAACCTAATATTATTTTCAATAAGGTACTTTTACCACTGCCATTTTTTCCAATTATCCCTACAGTTGTTCCTTTTTCTATGTTAAAAGATATCTCCTTTAATGCATGGAATGAATTATGAAATTTCACTTTACCAAATAATATAATCTCTTTCAGTTTATCACTTGGCTTTTTATAGGTTTTATAAATTTTTGTAACATTTTCAACAACTACTGCATTATTCATTTAAGTACCCCCAGCTTTACAATACATCTCCAAAAGATTTTTTGAGTTTTATAAATATTAAATAGCCAAGAGCAAAAACAACAATTCCAAAAAAAGTAATTATTGCAAAAGTTCCAATATCAATGAATTTGCCCTTAAAAAATAACTGTCTATATCCATCTACGATTGGTGAAATTGGATTCCATCCAAGAAATCCCATTAAATATTGAGGTATAGAATTCAATGGATAAATAATAGGTGTCATATAAAACCATATATTTATTAGTATTCCTATAAATTGCCCAATGTCACGAAGGAAAACATTCAGTGAAGCCAAAATCCATGAAAGACCTATGGAATATAAGAAAAGTGGTATAAAGTAAATTAGCAACAAAAAATAATCAAACGAAAAATGATACCCTAGCAGGAAAAGACTAATTAAAAGAATTACTAGAGCTATCAGATGATTAATAAAACTGGATAAACAAATGACTATTGGCATTATTTGTGAAGGAAAAAGAGTCTTTGTTACTAAATTTGAATTCTCTATTATAGTAGACGTTGATCTTATAAGCGTTTCAGAGAAAAAAAGCCAAGGAAGTAACCCTGCTATAAGCCATACAGAAAAATTAACTTCACTATACTCGAAGCCAAGCTTAACTTTTAAGATTTCGGAAAATACAAAATAGTAAACGAAAAATGAAGCCAAAGGATTTATTATAGTCCACATCAATCCTAATAATGATCCACTGTACCTATTTCTTATGTCATTAATTAATAAATTTTTAAATAAATTATTCATTATTATTTCCCAACCTCTTCTTCCAACTTAAGTTTAACAAAGTCATAGTAATGCTTTTAATACTGTACTCTCTATAAAAGTCACACTCCTATAAATTTAATGTTCTTTTATTTTTATCTATTTGGAAACTCCCTTCCATCTATGCTAAAATAAAGTCGAACTTTAGCGAAGAAGGAGACTGTCTTAATGAGTGCAAGTAAGAATGCCTACGCGGCGTCGCGTGCAAAATCGAGTGGAACGATTACGACAGAGAAAAGCTCTGTTATCTTTTGGATTTTAATTGTGTTTACGGGCTTGTTCATGTTCTGGGCGCCGTTTCAGCGGGCGTTGTTTAACGGAGGAACGTATGATTTCGAGCGGTCGATCTACTCGGCTTCGGTGTGGTCCTCTATCATCATGCTGCTGATTGCAATTCTTGCTTTCTTTGTTTTCAAGCTTAAGGAACAGAAAGATGTATTAACGATTCTAGTACTCATTATGCCTCTTACTTATGTCATTTCTTTGTCGAACTCGGCCTCGCACTATTTGGCAACTAATATGGTGTACATCCAAATGCTGTATGCAACCTTCTTCATTTTAGGTGTATTTCTGACAAAAAACAAGCTTGGAGTGTCGATAGTTGCAAGTTTATTGATGATATCGGGATATTTCATTGTTTTATTCGGACTTTTGTACTGGTTAGGTAATGGAAGCTTTGCAGCGCACCTGGTTAGTTGGTTCGCGTTTATGGATTCACCGAATTTGTACCGCGATGCGATCATGACGGACTCGAACGGTTTGCGTCTGACTTCCGTTTTCCAATATGCGAATACATACGCGGCTTTCTTAATTACATTATCACTCGGAGCATTGTTCTTCATTGTGAAGTCCCGCAAGTGGCAAACGATTCTCCCACATGCGTTCTTGTTGGTGCCAATCCTTGTTTCATTCTGGTTGACGCTGTCGCGTGGTGCCATTGTAGTTATTCCGGTCGTTTTCTTGATTATGTTGTTCTTCTTTTCAATAAGCAGACAAATCCTTGCTCTCCTTCAGTTCGGACTAGCTTTCCTAACGTCTATCCTGATTCTTCAAAAGGTGACGGATATCGGAATTGGGTTACAAAAACAGCCTAGCGCTTCAGAATCATGGCACGGTTGGTCAATTTTGCTCATTGCTTCTGTAGTTTTCACTGTGGTTGCTATCGTTATTCAGCTCTTCGTAGCTCCATGGTTAGAGCGAATTACAGCTCGGTTTGACACAAAAAAATATGCAACCTTCATTCTTCCGGTGGCGGCTATCCTTATTGGCGTTTTAGGTGCCATCCTAATCCTGAGTGATACAGGCTTCAAAAACATTCTTCCTGACAATGTGAAAACTCGGATCGAAAACATTAACTTCCAACAGCACAGCGTTCTAGAGCGTGGAACATTCTACAAAGACGCAGTAAAACTTTGGACGGACTATCCGATCATTGGTGCCGGCGGCGGCGCGTGGGCTTCTTTATATGAGAAGTATCAAAACAATCCATACACTAGCCGACAGGCTCATAACTTCGCTCTTCAATACTTGGTCGAGACCGGGGCGCTCGGTTTCCTTGCCTTCGTAGGCTTCGTAATTGCTATCATGGTGTTCTATATACGAAGCTACATCAAAAGCTCACAGGAGAAACGAGATCTGCACTTTCTATTTTTCATTGTAACGATTTCACTCTTGGTCCACAGTATGATTGACTTCGATTTGAGTTATGTGTACTTAGGCGCTATTCTGTTCCTTGCTCTTGGCGGGATGCTTAGTAACACTTCTTCAGCCCCGCTGCGTTTTAAAGCGGATTCTGCTGTGATTCACAAATCATTCCCGGCGCTGCTGGCAATCTTATCGATTGTGATGTTCTACATCTCCGTTCAGCTCGTATCAGCGAATGGTTCTTATAAAGAAACGCTTGCGGTTATCAAAACTAGCCAGGATTATAATCAAATTATTAAACCGTTAGACAAAGCAATCTCTTTACACCCTGCACATCCGGATTATTTGTTAACAGGCCAAGTCAGCAGAATCGGAATTCTGCTTCAGGTTTACAATCAAGTGCAGAAAGAAGATCCAACAAAAGCAGAGCCTTTTTTCAATCAGGCCCAAGATCTAATGAATCAGCTTTTGAAAAAAGAACCGCATAACCGCGCGGTGGCCATGCAGCAGCTTAATATGCTTCTTCTTAAAGGAAAGCACGAAGATGCGCTCAACTGGTCTAATTCCCAGATTACAAACTACCCTTGGTACACGGAAATGTATGAAAAAAGTATATCTCTAAATATTGAGCTTGCGAATCAAGCTAATACCAAAAACAATACGCAAGAGTACAATAAAAGACTTGATGATGCCCTTGCAACTTATAAAGAAGTTCTAGCTCGTGTGGATTCCCTGAAAAATTTACCTAAAGAGCAAGCACAGGGTCGTCCTTTTGCCGTTACACCAGGTATGGCTCTGAGTGTCGGAGAAATCAGCTATATGCGTGGAGATTACGCTGGTTCTGCTTCAACGTTCCAACCTTTTATAACAGATAACCTAGATGATCAACCGAATCGTGTTCTGATCAGATGGTATTTGGCTGCTTTACAGAAACAAGGCAAGAACGATCAAGCTCTACAGGATAAATTAATTGCAAAAGATCCTGCTGAGAAGCAAAACATTGATGCTATTGTTGCTGCAAGCTTTCCAAAATAGTAAAAAAAGAAGCGTCACATTCACATGTGGCGCTTCTTTTTTTGTATCTCTTTATTTCTCCACCCACTCCCGCCGAAGCGCAAACAGCTCCCGCAGCTCACTCGTCGACATCTCGGTGACCCAATTCTCTCCGCTGCCGACGATTTGATCGCTGAGGCCTTTTTTGCGTTCGATCATCTCATCGATACGCTCTTCGAGCGTGCCCAGCGTGATGAACTTGTGCACCTGCACATCGCGGCTCTGGCCGATGCGAAAGGCCCGGTCCGTGGCCTGGTTCTCCACGGCGGGATTCCACCAGCGATCGTAGTGGAAAACATGGTTCGCCGCGGTGAGGTTTAAACCAGTTCCTCCTGCTTTCAGCGAGAGGATGAAGATCCTGCAGCGCTCCGCTTCCGGGAGCGCGTCGTCCTGGAAGCGCGCGATCATTTCATCGCGCTTCGCCTTAGCCACGGCCCCGTGCAAGAACTGCACGGGTTCCCCCCGCTCCTGCGCGATCACGCGCTGCAGGAGGTGGCCCATCTCGACGAACTGGGTGAAGATGAGGCAGCCGCCTCCTTCGCTTCTTAGTTCGTCGATCATTTCAAGCAGGCGTTCCAGCTTCGCTGAGCGCACACCTCTCCCGGGGGCTACCCCAGCCCCCGAACGATCTCCTTCCTTCAGAAACAACGAAGGATGATCACAAATCTGCTTCAGCTTCATCAAAGAAGCAAGAATAAGCCCTTTCTTTTCCATCACGGAAAGACTATCGACTCTTTCCATCAAACTTTGCACGACGTTCTCGTAGAGTGCCCCCTGCTCGGCTGTCAAGGCTACATAAGCTTTGGACTCAACCTTCTCAGGCAAACTGAGCTGAATTGACGGATCCTTTTTGACTCGCCTTAGCAAGAATGGGCGGATCAAACGCTGAACGCGTGAAGTTAGTCCCGGTGCGCCGTCGGTGCTTTTTTCAATAGGCCCCACGTAATGATGAGTGAAATGGCGCAGCGTACCGAGATACMCTGGATTAATAAAATCAAAAATCGACCAAAGCTCGGTCAGCCGATTCTCCATAGGCGTACCGGTCAAGGCGATACGGTGGTGAGCACTCAGGCCGCGAATCGCTTGGGATTGCTTCGTATAAGCGTTTTTGATATTTTGTGCCTCGTCCAAGCAAAGCGTGTTCCAGGTCAAGCTCGATAATTCTTCCTCATCCAGCAGAGCGATGTTGTAAGAGGTTATGATAAGGTCTGCGCCTGCCACAGAAGCTTGGAACGCATCACCCTTTGCGCGCTGCGCTCCGTAATGGAGATGCACTTTGAGAGATGGTGCGAAACGCTCAAGCTCTTTTTGCCAGTTGCCAAGAACGGAAGTTGGACAAATCAGCAACGAAGGGGCGGTAATAGGTTGCAACTCACTTTGGGGTTGACTTGTCGATTTCGTTGTTGATTGCATTGTAGCTTGAGCTGTTGATTGCTCAGCATTCTTCGCAGCAGCTTTCACCGCTAGTAAATAAGCAATAAACTGCACCGTCTTCCCAAGCCCCATATCATCCGCCAGGCACCCGCCCAGGCCAATTTCTCTTAGAAAAAGAAGCCACGACACACCTTCTGCCTGATATGGCCTCAGATCAGCCTCCAAGCCGTCAATTTGGACAAAAGGCAGTGATTTTCGCTGATTAAGCTTCCTCAGTAAGTTCCTAAGCGAACTATTTAGTTCAATGTGAACCTTGAACTCTTCCCCCTGCTCACTAGTGGAAGCGACAGGAATCGATTGCTCCGGAGTGTCGTCCGATAGCTGCATCTCCAGAACATCCCGAAAGGAGAATCCCTTCCTCTTCTCCCTATGCCGCATCGCGGCTTTCATCTGCTCTAAGTCTGCAGGGTTCAGCTGCACCCATCTGCCGCGAATATAGATCAACCTTTTTTTCTGCTCGGTAATCTGATGAAATTCTTCCTCAGACAGATCGACACCGCCCATTGCGACTCGCCAGTCGTATTGGATAATGTGGTCCATGCCAAACATTGGTTTACGCGAAGTACCTACTGAGCTCCGCACTTTCGCTCGCAACTGTGGCCGCGCACGGCTGAGTTCTCTCCACCACGCAGGCAGGAAAACCGAGATCCCGGCAGCAGCGAGCTGTAAGCTTGATTTCGTAAGAAATTCCCAAGCTTGATCGTCCGATAACTGCTCTACGATTTTCCCGCTCTGAAACTCACTTTCAAGCTGTGGCAAAATACGCAGCACCCGATCCGTTTGATCCTGGATGCTCGCATCAATTCCATCCTGCCATGCTTCTGGAATTCTCCCCACCAGACTATTCCCCGCCGTGCTGAATTCCACGAAATGATTGGYATCTCTACGATCCTGCGCGATGAATCTCAGGCGCCAGTCCGCTCCGTTATCTTTGGCAGTCGTCGTCCCGTCCACATAGGTTTCTGCATATGGCTCCACCAGTTGCACGCAGATTTGGTAAGGTGTACCTTCCTGCTTCCAGCCAATCGCCAGCAGCCAATCATCCTCCTGCATCCAGTTTACTTCAGCTGTTGGCCCTTCTTGCAGAAGAACATTTCCCTCCGATAGGCGGCTCCATGCCATACCAATCTCCGACTCTGGTGCTTCTTTCGCCATTTCCAAAGCTGCGCTATTAAACCAATCGAACCAGAAGTCTTCCGCCTGCCGGCCACTATATAGCTGCTCAAGCTCTCCCAGTTTCGCGCCTGGCAGCTGCGGCTTCCACCCCATGCCGCCCTCGAGCCAATGCCTGAAAGAGGGCATGTACCAGCCGACTTCCAGTGCCTCTTTAAAAAGTGCGGCACCCTTTTTCATCATTAGTACATCTGTATCCCAAGATAATTTCCCATGCAATAATGCACCCGGCGCAGCCAAATAGTCCAATAGCATATAAGGTGTAACGACCAAGCCTTCACCGTATCCGGTTCGAATGGTTTCGAGCTGTGTGCCATAAAAAGACGCTTCATGCCAAGCAAATAGCAGCTTTCGCAGCGCGTAGGCGGGAACCTCGTTGGCCTGCTCTGTCTCCCCATAGAAGGTAAAACTCCCTGTAGGGAGTTTTTGCACTCGGATATGTATCTGTGACAAGTTGATCATAGCAGTAGCTTTCCTTTCCGTAATTCCTCTTGAAATGCGCGGTACCGTGCATACTGTTTAATAATCTGCACCAAATACGCTTCAAATCTGGGCGTTTGTTTCAGCTTTTTATAGGCAGCCGCCAACTTTTTGAGGAGTTTGACCGCTTGTTTATACGATTCACGATTTTTGACTTGGAGAATCTCTTCAATCGCATAATGATACAGCGGCAGCAGTGCGCGACTATCTGCCTTTTCAACCAATTTCAGCTGGTTAGAATCGATATCTAGGGGTGATATGCTTAACAAAAGCATCAAATCTGCCCATGTCTGATACTCCTCTTTCCCCAGCAAGAAACGAGCATAGTGGCGATAACTGCCAGGAAGAAGCTCCACCATAGCTTTCCTATACTCTTCTTCTAGGCCAGAACCGCTCGCTGCCGCCTCTTCCCACAAATCAAAATACTCGGCTGCATGATACGTTACTTCCTTGCGGATCGCAGGACCAAGCCATCTGAGCCATTTCAACAATCGATCCCACTGCTCGTCCTTCACAAAAGATCTCAGGTACCCAAACCAATCCCCTGGCTCAATCACATCAATTCCAGTTACGACGCGATCCCAAGCATTTTCGTCCTCGCCAGATAAAATATCGAAATGCGCTAACGCCAATATCGCTGCTTCATACTCCGGTTTATTTCCTCTATCGCCTGCAATCTTCCTCAATCTTACAAGCTCGTCCGCTACAAGCTCATTATCATACAACAATCCAGACCACAACCGTTTACTGATCTCAAACCATTTGCCTCTGGAATCCCCTACTACCTCCTTAGAAACTTGTACAGCCACGTATGCCGCAAGCTCCTTCAAATGCTCTGGATATCTCATCTGGGCATGTTCCATATCGATGTTTCGCATAACGGTTGCCAGTTGTTCTTGGCTGTGCTTCGTAATTTTCGAAAAAAAGTAACCGGCATTATAAAAAAAGTCATACATACCTGACTTCGCATCAGCCAAAGCATCGCAGAGCTGAGTTAGGTACAGAACAACTTGGATATCATAGATCCCCCTGATCGTCAGTTCCCAATCATCAGCAAGCTGATTAAGTTGTCGCCATGCCCGCATATATAATTCCTCAACGCTAAAAGCGTTATATACTTTGGCATTCGCATATTGCTTATCAAAATAGAAGATCCATTGCGCACACGTTCCCGTCTCCTTCGGAGTGCTTACCGGACCACGAGCCGTTAGATTGAATTGTAGTTTAGCATCTAGTTCGTGCATGCCCGAACCTCCCTCACTCAAAAAAAGCTATCTATTCATTATACAGGAAAAGGCGTCCATCGATAAAAAAACCCTAGCTGGAATCTTCGCAGATTCAGACTAGGGTGTCACCATTATTTGTCGCGCAACATGCCTTGGTGTGGATGCGGGTGAGTACCACAATACTCATCCGTCTCTTCATACGTGCATACATGCTCATAAACAGGTACACAATGATGTCTATTTACGATTTGAATAGGGTGAATAACTTGAACCTTTTGCGGATGATAGAAATCTCTAACTATTCTTTCTGGACTTGTCATTATAGGGTCAGCTGGGGGACACTGAAATTGTTTTCCTTGGCTAGGTTGATTCGGTTGATAAGCCATTGTTTAAGTCAACTCCTCTTTAGGTTTGAGATAGTATACGTCTATGCCTAGTCCAAAGAATGTACCAATGCCTAGTTTCTAGATAAATAGGCTCTTTTCTTATAGGCCAAGCAGGTAGATGTCCATGCAGAACGAAATTTGACAGGCTATCTTGCTTTTTTAGCCCAAAAGTTAGCGTTTGATCACTGGAATTTTCAGCAATTCTTCTCCCATTTGGAGCTTATTTTTGTTACAATTGAGAAATCGGTCCTCATTGATGGAAATATCCCACCCCCCCTACATACAGAACCCTATACTTTAGAAGGAGAGGGAGTAAGATGAATACTACAACTCAAAGAAATTTCTCGGAAACTCGACATCTAACTTACTCTCACACCTTTGACTATTCAGAAATGCATTTTAATCATAAGCTATGGGCTTACTTTCCTTATAAACAAATCGAGAACCGYCTGATCTCTTGGACCGAAGCCGCTCAGGGAGACTATTTCCGTCAACCTACAAGTTGGGAGCTCCTGGACGGAGAGCTGATTGTACAGCTTCCTAATTTACCGGATGGTTTTGTCCCCTTCTCAGAATTGGATAATGAGCAGTTAACCGATGAAGACAAAGCGAGGCTTCTCATTCCCTTATGTAAAGCGCTTTCAATATTACACGATAAACAGTTTTATATGGGCTTTTTGTCGCCGGACATGCTATTTTTCCATCCAAAAACGCTAACAGTTCTTGTTGATGTCCAGCCATTCCCCTCCGCCATTGAGTTTATCAATCACTTGCTGACGGACTATCCATACAGCTTATTTCCACGCTATGCACGAAGGTTTCTTTTATCGCGTGTGGCGGATTTTGAATCTATTCATCTCCTGCTGGAGTCGATGTACAACAACCGTGTACCTGTTGCTTTGCAACCTCTTTCTGAACGGCTTCAAGCTCGGCCTGAAACCTTCCTATTCGCCGACGAGATTGCCACAACCTTTCTTGACTATCTGCATCTTCCAGTGGAATCCCAGCCTGATACACATACCCAAATAAGTTCAAAATTGCTGCACCCTGCCGCTTCCCCTATCTCACTTGAACAGCAGGAGTGTTTTCGTGCTTTTTTGAAATCGAATGAGGATCGACTGCTAGGTCTCATCTGCAAGGATGAGGCTATTCGTTTCGATTTATACGCGCAGCACATTAATGAAGTCATTGAAAAGGGGTATTATTTCAAAATCGTCTCGCAAGAGCTACCCTATTCCACCTTACGTGAAGTAGTCTCAAGAACGCTGCACAGAGCTTACGACATTCTGCCTGAGTCCATTACCATGTTACGGAATCTTGCCCGGAAATTTGATCAGCTACTCAAAAAACACTATGAAGGCGATGACATCCTTTATCTGCTGACAGAGTGGCTGCACCAATTTTTCACGTCGGTTATTCCGCTGTTTCCCGTTCAAAACTTTGTATTCACCTTTGAAAACTGTGAGCATTTTGATGAAGATTCGCAGCTCATTCTTCTGAACTTCTGGAGAGAGCATGGCCATGAGATGAAGTCCTTGAATTTCATTTTTAGCGGTAGCCGTATCCCTACCCAATTCACAGAAGTACATTTCCAAGTCCTTAACATTCATCATTCGGACCCCGCTATCTATGAGCAGTTGCTTGCTTCACAATTCGGACGAGCCGACGAAGCTTTAGTCAACCAGTTAAGAAACTGGCTATACGAACACAAGATTAACGCAAGCCACTGCCGCATTATTTTGGAGGAGCTCACCCAGTCCCACGGCATTCATGTCACCCCCAGCGGTTGGACACGAACAGCTGAATTTCAACTTGATTATGAAAATTTGAACCCCCTTCGCTTGATTGCGAAGCGTATCGCTCTTCTGGATAAGAAGGATTTAGAGTTAATGAGGCTGCTGTGCTGTCTCCCAATGCCCGTCCATGCAGCATCTCTGTTTACCGCTAATCGACTGGATGCAGGCAATATTCTGCTCTCGGTGACCAGGCTTGCGGAGCTTGGCCTTATGCATGTCAGTCGCAATGATAGTCTGTTTATTTCGAGTGAAATTATCCAACTGGTCCTGCAGCAGCTATCTGAGGACAAACTTGCGTCCTATTACCAAACAGCATTGCAATATCTATATAAATACCGCCCATCCGCATTGCCTCAGCTGATCACACTGTCAAGTCAAGCAGGGGAATACAAGGTCGAATACTATCTGCTTTTAAAATATTACAGACAGATTCGCACGCTGCTCTCCTACAGCCAAAAGGCCGAAATATTAGAACGCATCAAATATTTGTATGAAAAGCTGGGAAGACCTTATCTCGTTTTCCTGGATCGGCTGCTTAGCCGCATGTATCATCTGCTCAACCAGTTTGCATTATCTGAACAATTGGCTTTAACCGTCTATGAACGAACAGGAACCATTTCAGATCGCTTTAGTTGGTTGTCTATTCGGATCATTCAAAATGATGTAGACGTTTATCAGCTGCGCGAGGAGCTCTTCCCGTTTATTTTTGATGAGAAGCAGCTTCTTACGGATCGGGTACGGGCAGCATTTTTACTCAATACGAGCAATCTTTGTTTTCCGCTGCAGGATGAAGAAATGCATATCTTGCATAATTTCTATACCGACGTTGTGTATCCCAATCGCCACTTGCTTGCCCTGCGCCATTTTGCAGAAATCACGAATTACTATACGATTAATATGTTGATCCATTTTCCAGAAGCAGAAGAATGGGCAATGTCGATTGCAGCAAAGCTTGAACCGTTACTAGACTCCTCACCGCATACCGATCTGATGCTGCGCCTTTATGACGTTTATTCCTATCAAAGCAACAATAAAATTATCAATACGTATGTCTATCGTGGAATTGAAGGTGCCAAGCGTTCTGGATACACAATTAAAGAACAAGTTGGCCATCTGAATGCGATGGAACTTTCCTTGAATCAAGGCGATATCGCCAGTTATTTGTATCATAAGGAAAGAGTTCTGCAAGTCGACAAGCTGCGTCGCAAAGATTTGGCGGAAAACTACTTAACCAATCAACTCTTATTCGCTCTGGAATGGGAGGAATGGGCGTTATTCCACCAACTCGAGACCAGCCTAATTGAGCAGCAAATTACCGATTGGGGCCAGTCCTTACTGGCTGTTTATCAAGGCTACGCCGCCTTTCGTCAGCATCAACCGGTTCATGTTCCCGACTCTCTGGAGAATGAAAACCATGCTGTTTTCCTTGAAGCGCTGCGCCAAACAAGCCTAGGCAATACCTTGTATGCTTGTCAGCTGTTTGAGCAGTTTATTTCCAAAAACAACTCTGGCCTTTATGCTGGATGGGCTTATCGGGAAATGCTTACTCTGCTGCTCAAGCTGCATTCAGAGAGAGTTGATCAATGGTTTGACCATTTTGAAACCTACCTGAAACGTTACGCTTATGATGTCTTTTGGCCTGACTATTACAGGCTTTCAGCGGAGAGGTCCATGGCCGAGGGCGATATTCAACAAGCCATGCTGTATTTGCGACGGGCATTAAACGGCTATCATATGATTCAAAAGGAAACGTGGCGCCCTTACCTAACAGCCTGCATGGAAGAGGCGATTGCACCTGCTTATGCGCCAGCGACGCCGGCCATTCTGCAGGATGATTATGTTCAGAAAATGATGGCCGACCGCGAACAATGGCTGCTTCTTTCGTTGGATTTACAAATTATTATCGAGCTGAGCGAGCAAGTGACCGAAACGCTGGATCTGTCCACCACCATGCAAAGACTGACTAAGGCTCTGTTCGACTACTTCCCGGTCATTCAACTTTCAATCACGTACAAGCTTCTGCATTATAAGCAAAAAGTTTTCGTCACAGCCTCAGGATTGCGTGATCACGATGAATTGATTGCCTACCAGTCGCGAAGCGAAGATCACTGCGTGCTCGTTTTCACCCTATTTCAGCGTGGCGATCAGGCGATCACCTTGCAGGTTCACGTCGATGGCATGACCAAAACCAAGCAGCAGCATATGGAACACTTCCTGTCCTTCATCAAACCGCATATCATCAACGTACTTCTGCATCGGGAAATGGTCATTGATAATCTGACCGGCTTCTACCTGCGGGGTTATTTCATGGAAAAGTTGAGAGAAGAGTTCGAGCTTGCCAGCCGCTATCACCTGGATCTCTCCGTCATCATGATCGATGTCGACAATTTCCGGAGAGTCAACGAATTCGGACATCCCGAAGGGGACAGGGTGCTGCGGGAAATCGCTGATATTTTCCGGTTCAATTTAAGGAAAAGCGACATTGCGGGCCGATATGGCGGCGAGGAGCTTATTCTTATTTTACCGAAAACGGACGGCAAAGAAGCACTTAAGATTGCCCATCAGCTGCGGGGTGAGATTGAGAAAGAGTTCGCCTATGGGCGTCCGTACACGATTACCGTCAGTGTGGGGGTATCCTCTTTGGAGCTGTGCCAACCTAGCTCCGTTGAGCAGCTTATTGAGCAGGCTGATACCGCCGAGATTACGGCTAAGCGGACGGGGAAGAACAAGGTGATTGCGGCTTGGGAGTTGGAGTGAGCGTGTGGTGAGTGACGGAGTGGTGGTTGCTGGCGGTGATTGCAAAGCTGAGCTTGCGGAGCTGTGATTGTAGAACAGTGATTGCATAATAGTGATTGCACAACAGTGATTGTAGAACAGTGATTGCATAATAGTGATTGCACAACAGTGATTACATTGTATCGCCTGTGGTGCGAGTGATGCAGTGCGGTACAGTGCGGTGCTTCTAACGGACTGAGACGCCGCTATTTGCCACTTTTAGGCTCAATTTAGCATTTAACGGACTCAGCTGCCGCTATTGGACTTGAAATACCCAATTCCGACCCAATAACTAACGAATAACAGCTTCCATGTCCGTTAGCTCTTGAAAAGCCGCCAAAATGCCATAATTGCGGCCTGTGTGTCCGTTAAAAGGCAGTAGGTTTGACCGCCGCCTTGCACCGGCTACAACGCGCGCCTAGGATTCGCACGCGTTGGGGTGCGCATCGCAAATCCGTGTCGCTCATAAAAAGAAAGCAAAAAGAGGCTCCCCAGATGAATCTGAGGAGCCTCTTCGAGCTAACATTGATGCATAGGCTTTTCAGCCAATTACATCATGCCGCCCATACCGCCCATGCCGCCCATATCAGGCATGCCTGGTTTGTCTTTTTCTGGTTTATCAGCGATAACCGCTTCAGTTGTCAAGAACATAGCTGCTACGGAAGCTGCGTTTTGAAGAGCGGAACGCGTTACTTTCGCAGGGTCAACGATACCAGCTTCGAACATGTTTACCCATTGTCCAGTTGCTGCGTTGTAGCCGATGCCTACTTTTTCGTTTTTCAAGCGCTCAACGATAACGGAGCCTTCTTGACCAGCGTTAGCTGCAATTGTGCGAACTGGCTCTTCGAGGGAGCGCAGGATGATGTTAACGCCTGTTTGCTCGTCGCCAACAGCTACAACTTTAGCTACTGCGTTGTATACGTTAACCAGTGCAGTACCACCACCGGATACGATACCTTCTTCAACAGCTGCACGAGTTGCRTTCAGAGCATCTTCAATGCGAAGTTTGCGCTCTTTCAACTCAGTTTCAGTTGCTGCGCCAACTTTGATAACAGCTACGCCGCCAGAAAGTTTAGCCAAACGCTCTTGCAGTTTTTCTTTATCGAAATCGGAAGTTGTTTCTTCCAATTGTGAGCGAATTTGCGTTACGCGCGCAGCGATGTCTTTCTTGTCGCCAGCACCATCAACGATGATTGTGTTTTCTTTGGTTACACGTATTTGACGTGCGCTACCCAATTGCTCAGGACGCGTGGATTTCAGATCCAAACCAAGCTCTTCAGTGATCACTTGACCACCAGTTAGAGCAGCGATATCGCCAAGCATAGCTTTACGACGGTCACCGAAACCTGGAGCTTTAACAGCTACGCAAGTGAATGTGCCACGAAGTCTGTTCACAACAAGCGTTGCTTGTGCTTCGCCTTCAACATCTTCAGCAATGATCAGAAGTTGTTTGCCGGATTGAACGACTTTTTCAAGAACAGGCAAGATTTCTTGGATGTTCGAGATTTTTTTGTCAGTGATCAGGATGTATGGGTTGTCAAGGACAGCTTCCATTTTATCCGTATCTGTGATCATGTATGGGGAAGTGTATCCACGGTCGAATTGCATACCTTCTACAACTTCAAGCTCCGTCAAGAAGCCTTTGGATTCTTCAACAGTGATAACACCGTCTTTACCTACTTTTTCCATAGCTTCAGCGATCAACTCGCCTACTTCTTCGTCAGCAGCAGAGATTGCCGCAACTTGCGCGATGGATTGTTTGCCTTCGATTGGCTTCGCGATAGCTTGAAGCTCTTCTACAGCCGCTTTAACAGCTTTCTCGATACCTTTGCGGATAACCATTGGGTTAGCGCCTGCAGTAACGTTTTTCAGACCTTCGCGGATCATAGCTTGTGCTAGAACCGTTGCAGTTGTTGTACCGTCACYGGCAACATCGTTTGTTTTGGTAGCAACTTCTTTAACAAGTTGTGCTCCCATGTTTTCGAAAGCATCTTCAAGCTCGATTTCTTTCGCGATCGTAACACCGTCATTCGTGATCAACGGGCTGCCGAATTTTTTCTCAAGAACAACGTTACGGCCTTTAGGACCCAAAGTTACTTTAACAGCGTTAGCAAGAGCGTCTACCCCACGAAGCATCGCGCGGCGTGCGTCTTCACTGAACTTAATTTCTTTTGCCATGAATAGGAAACCTCCTCTGATTTAGAACCCTTACATAGTAAGTAGTTAAAATGTAAAAACTAAGTATACGCATTGCCGATCTATATCCTGCTAAATTAGGCTAATACAGCGAGAATGTCGCTTTCGCGCAAGATCAACAGTTCGCGGCCTTCGTATTTCACTTCAGTTCCTGCGTATTTGGAGAAAATGATACGGTCGCCTTCGCTTACTTCAAGCGGAACACGAACGCCATCTTTCAACGCGCCTGCGCCTACGGCTACAACTTTACCTTATGATACTCATTCTGGGAGTAATTTGCAAGTCCTTTTACACATTTTTCGTACTTTCGAACACCCCCCTCATTCTACCCAAATGAAAAACAAATATTCCCACTCTCAAAGAAAAACAGCCTGCACAAAAGTGACAGACTGTTTTCTTATTTGGCACCGAATTCCCGTTCCCATTCTGCATCCTTCAGCAGTTGTTTGCGGTAAATAAAGCCCGACATAAATACGCTAAACTCATATAAGACAATAAGCGGCAAAGCCACGAGAATGGCCGAAATGGCATCTGGGGGCGTAATTACTGTAGATAAAATAACGAGCAGCATGTACGCATACCGTCTGAACTTATGCAGCCGTTTCGGGTTAAGGAGCCTGATTTTCGTCAAAAACATGACAACAATCGGCATCTCAAACACAAGTGCCAATGGCAGAATGATGTTGAACATGAATGTAAAATATTCAGCCGCACCATACATCTCGGTGATATCGAGACTTTTGCTAATGGAAGAAGTAAAGTAAAAAGCCATCGGAAAAACAACCCAATAACCGAACGAAAGACCTGCTAAAAAAAGCACAAACGCATAAGGAATATAAATGATCGAAGCTTTCTGCTCCGTCTCGCGCAGCCCTGGCTTAACAAAAGCCCATATATGATAAAGCGTAACCGGCAAGGTAATAAGGATACCAACGGCTAAACCAAAATTCATATATAACCGCAAAGCGTCCCATGGGGAAAAAACATTCCAGCTAATCGAATCTGCCGGCGGAATATTTTTGAGGTATCGAATGATCGGCTTGGCGGAAATTAATCCAGCCACCATTCCAATGACCAAGATAAGCAATATCCACATGATCCGTTTACGCAGCTCACCAAGGTGCTCCACGAGTGACATTTCTTCGTTCGTTGACATATTTCACCAACCTGATCTAATGAATCGAGCCTGAAAGACTGAACCACTTGTTTTGCTAAAAAGAAAACTGGACTAGTCCGGTAGTCGCCGCGGATTACTCGGTTGAACAACCGCCTGTGCTGGTTTAGAGATCGTAGGCTGAGTGACGGATTCTTCCGCCAAGTCTGCCAAGTTAGGCCCAGGCGCACTCGACACAAACGACACAGCTGCTTTCTCCGCAGGTGACACGGCTGCTGGCTCCGCTGAAGACACTGGAGGTGCATCAGCATCAGCATCATCCATAGCAGCAAACCTCTCTGCATACGTAACAGCAGCAGCTGGCGCAGGAGACTCTGGCGATACTTCTTCAGCCTTGTCCAAGGCTGGACCGCTCGTCGCAAACGCGACAACAACAGGCGCTTGTTCCTCGGCTGCAGGGCTAGTCTGAGGCGCTTGCTGAACCGCCTCAGGCGCAGGTGTAGGTGCCGCTTTGGGCTCATCGTTCATGAGCTCATAGGCACCCTTCTTGAAATCCCTGATCGTGCGCCCCAGCACACGGCCAATCTCGGGCAGTTTATTGGGCCCGAATAAAACTAACGCAACGACCGCGATCAATAATAACTCGGTAAAACCAATGTTTTGAAACATGTCTTTCATCTCCATCACGTATTGCTTTATGAACATTTAACATGAACATATCCCGCTAATTTGCTCTCAGATGCTCAATTAACAGCATTAACACGCATTTCTCCCGTTAATTTCACRCAAATCCTCCGAAAGCAGTCAAAACGCCCCAAATTAGCAGCAGATACTCCCTCTAAATTGCATTTATCACCACGAATAGTCCACTTTACTGGACTAATTCCAGTTAATTAACTACTAACACTGATAAAACCCGCCATACCCCATCTCCGTAATGTCGCTGCGCACAATCGTCTCGCCTGCGCAAATACGCGGCAGCAGCACATCAAAGGACGTATACGGGTCATGCATGACGCAACCCGGCAAGCCCATGATCGGCACATCGCCCAGATAGGCGATCATCAGCATCGAGCCCGGCAGCATCGGCGTGCCGTAGCTGACCACGCGGGCGCCGGCTTGCTTGATCGCGCCCGGCGTGCGGTCGTCCGGGTCCACGGACATGCCGCCCGTGACCAGAACCAGATCCACGTTCTGCGCAAGCAGCGCGTGGATCTCACCAACAATCGCTTCGCTATCGTCGAGCGCGAAGCGTTGGTCTACCACCTCGGAGCCGAGCTGCGCGACCTTCTCTTTCACCACCGGGCCGAATTTATCCTTGATTCGGCCCTTGTACACCTCGCTGCCCGTCGTCACGACGCCAACGCGCAGCTTACGAAACGGCTTCACCTCAAGCAAGGTGAAGCCCTCCGCACGGCGAGCGGCAGCTATCCGCTCGACCTCCACGACCTTCGCTTCATCAACAATCAGCGGGATTACCCGCGTGCCAACAAGCGAAGCGCCTGCCTCCACGACCACGCCGCTGCGTATGGTCGACATCACGACCTCGTCGATCGCGTTCACGCTATCGACGAAGGTTTTGTCGATTCGGACTAAGCCACGAATCGGTGATTTCACGTTCACTTTGCCCTCATGCGGCTCCGTGAGCATGAGCTCGCCACCTTCGTCGCCCGCTAATGCTCTCGCCATCCGCTGCGCGGCTTCATCCTCGTGGAGATAGCCTGGCTGCAGTTCCATGACGTAGATATGCTCTTTGCCAATGCTGAGCAATGCAGGAATATCGGCCTCCGTCACCTGGTGACCTTTGCGGAACAGACGACCCTTGAACTCGCCCGGCAAAATCTGCGTAAGATCATGAGGCAGGATCATCCCAATCGCATCCTCAACCTTCACTTCACGCAGCATGGATTCCTGTCTGCTCACCCGTGGTCACCTTCTTTGCCCGTCAGAATGCCCAGCGCATGCGGAAGCTGATCGATGATCGCCATCAGATTCTCCTGCACGCCTTTGGGGCTGCCTGGCAAATTAATAATCAATGTGCGGCCGCGAATACCTGATACGGCCCTAGAAAGCATCGCTTTCTTCGTTTTTTGCATGGAAATCATCCGCATAGCCTCTGCAAAGCCCGGGGCAACCCGGTCAATGACATTCAGCGTTGCTTCCGGCGTCACATCGCGCGGAGCCAGACCTGTCCCACCTGTTGTTAGAATCAGATCAGCTTGATAGTAGTCCGTCATTTCTATTAATGAAGCCATAATTTCGTCCATCTCGTCCGGAACAACACGGTACTCGATGATCTCACCTTGAATTTCCTCTTCAATAAGCTCGCGGATTACCTGAGCGCTGGTGTCTTCTCGTTCTCCTCGGTAACCGCGGTCACTGGCTGTCAAAATCGCAACTTTCCAGTGCATCCTTCGTCACCTCTCCCTTGTTAACTGAATGAGATAACCCCTACTACTGAATGATCGTCGACTTCATCTATGTGCAAACTCCAGTGGTCTAAGTCGCGTCTCAATCAACTATCTTGTCTGTGAAAATCCCCATTTTTTCCGCCTGTTTTCGTGACCAGCATCGTGGAGCTAATGATCATATCCTTCTCTGCGGCTTTGCACATGTCATAGACGGTTAACGCGGCGGCAGATACGGCCGTTAAAGCCTCCATCTCCACGCCTGTTGGTCCCGTCGTCCGGACAGTTGCTTCTATGTAGAGTTCGTTGTTGCCATTATCAGCAAATTGAATGTCTATGCCCGATAAAGCGATCGGATGGCACATAGGAATCCAATCTGATGTTTTTTTTGCGGCCATGATGCCAGCCACCTGCGCGACAGCGAGGACGTCGCCTTTTTTCAATTTACCCTGTTTAATTAAGGCAAGTGTCTCGCTTTTCATAAGTAAAGTCGAACGGGCTGTTGCTGTTCGCTTCGTCTCCGGCTTGTCCGAAATATCAACCATGCGAGCTCGTCCCTGTTCGTTAAAATGGGTTAGTGGAGAGGAATCGGGCAAGTCACTCACCTCCCTTTTATGTTTCTGATTTGAAAACCATTTTGCTTTCGGTGACAATGCCATCAACCCGGAAATCATGCCAGGAGGAAGGAACCGCGGGAATCAACTGCTTATCAAAAGCAGCAGCAACCGCAAAAGGTCTCTTCAGACCTCGCGCAGCAAATAGCTGCATGAATCTGTCATAAAAACCGCCGCCATACCCCAACCTTCCGAAATCCATGTCAAAGGCAAGCCCTGGCACCAAAATCATCGAAATTGTAGATAAATCGTGCTCGATCGGCACATTGCTATGAGGCTCTCTAATGCCCCATGCTCCGCTCTCCAGATCGTCGTAGGAGTGAATGATATGCAAATTCATTGTTTTCGTATCTGCTACAACCTTCGGCACAAGCACACGAATTCCCTGCTGCCAACACCATTCCATCAGAGGAGCAACGTCCAGCTCGGACCGGAATGGCATATAAGTCATTATCGTAGGGGGAACGGACGCTTCCTGCTGCTGAGTGCTAAGAAGTCTATCTGAACAAAGCTTCGTCATTCGCTCATGAATGCGCTGCTGCTTCTCTTCTCGTTCTTCCCCCGTAATGGACGAGCGTACTTCTTCCATTTCCTTACGTAGTTCAATTTTCCGTTCACGAATGTTCATACTGGCTCAGCCCTTCCCTAACAAGGAGTGGTTTCCCCCATTTTAACATAAACAAGGAAAAAAACTATACTCGTGCTGTAGACCCCATCCTAAACCGTGCGATAACAGGAAAATGGTCCGAAAATATCGTCGGAATCGTCCAAGCTGAACCGAAATTTTTCACATTCGTGAAAACATAATCGATCCTTTGACCGCTTGCAAAAGTGCCCTGCGAGTCTTTGTTTAATGGGACGTCCTCGAGCGACATGCTGTTCATTTTGACTGGGAATGCATCCTCTTTCATATTAAAATCGCCGACAACGACGAGCGGTCCCTTCTTATCTGCCAAAAGCTCTGATACACGCGTAAGCTGAAGCCTCCGATCCTCCCCAGAAAGCCCCAAATGGGTCGTTGCAACATGGACTGGCTCAGAACCAATCTGCACAGTAGTCATTAGCAAGCTCCTGGTCTCCAGATTTCCCGGGAGAAGCGTCCAGCTGCTGTCAACGATCGGATAACGACTCAAAACGGCCATGCCATATTGACCTACCTTATAGGTTAGACTAGGACACTTTACCGTCCATCCCTTCTCCGTGGTGCATATTAAAAGACATAACGGTGAAGGAAGCGGGCGCTTCTAAATTAGCGGCAGGCCTAGCGGGGACATTGGATAATAAGCCTTTATCCCACCTTCCAAGTGGCAACCCAAGCACGACAAAAATCAGCATAAATATGCCTAAATACCTGACAAGCCGCAAAGGCAAGTACGCCATCCCTCTATCCCCCTTTAACTCCATGCAAAATTAAGCATACGACGTACTCACGCATGGTGTATACTAGTGAATTGATGGGATAATAGGCAGTTCCGTTAAGGACTTCCACAGGTTCTTTCATTAATAAGCAGGAGGCAGCAGAAGATGTTATTACAGGTTTCTAACATTTCCAAAAGCTACGGGGTACGTTCTGTACTCTCCAATATAACGCTTCAAATCGAGGACAAAGAACGTATTGGTCTAGTCGGCGTGAACGGTGCCGGGAAGTCAACATTGCTCCAAATTATTGCCGGCGAAATGTCATATGACAGCGGCGATCTCTTCAAAGCGAAAGAAACAAAAATCGGTTATTTAAAACAAAACAGCGGTCTGCAAACGGACAAGTCCATATGGAACGAGCTGCTCAGCGTATTTAGCTCCTTGCTGGAGACGGAGAGAGAGCTTCGTGAGCTTGAAGATCAGATGGCAGACCCTTCTCTTATTGAAGATGAAAAAAAGTATGAAACTACGATGAATCGTTACGCAGGGCGCTCCGAATATTTCCGTGAACAAGGCGGGTACGAAATTGAGGCCAAAATCCGCGGAATCCTTCACGGGATGGGCTTCGGCCAATTTTCTCCTGATACCCTCGTACACACGCTAAGCGGCGGTCAGAAAACCAGATTGGCTTTGGCGAAAATGCTGCTCGAAGAGCCCGATTTGCTCATGCTCGATGAGCCTACGAACCATTTGGACATCCAGACACTGACTTGGCTGGAAGGATATCTGCGGGGTTATCCTGGTGCTATTCTGGTCGTATCTCATGACCGCTTTTTCCTGGATGCTTTAGCTACGTCCATTTACGAAATAGAACGCCATGCTTCCAAGCGATACACGGGGAACTATTCCCGGTTTATTGAAATCAAGGAAGCTAACTATGAGATTGAAATGAAGCAATTCGAAAAGCAGCAGGAAGAGATCTCGAAGCTGGAGGATTTTGTACAACGTAACATCGTGCGTGCTTCTACGACCAAAAGAGCGCAGAGCCGCCGCAAGCAGCTCGAGAAAATGGATCGTCTGGATAAGCCGATGGGGGATTTGAAGCGTGCTTCATTTTCTTTTGAGATCGAGCAGACTTCCGGCAAAGAGGTCCTTCAGGTCGATCGTTTGGCGCTTTCCTATGATGGAAAAAACCGCCTGCTTGACGGTGTCTCCTTTCAGCTGCGACGCTCGGAAACAGCTGCCCTCATCGGCCCCAACGGAGTCGGCAAATCGACGCTGCTGAAGACGTTAATCGGCCAGCACAAACAAGACGCCGGTACTTTCAAATGGGGAACAGGCGTCACAATTGGCTATTACGATCAAGAGCAGACAGGCTTGACCCCATCCAACAGCGTGCTGGAGGAAGTGTGGAACACGTATCCGCATCTGGAGGAAGCCCGAATTCGCACCGTCCTAGGGAACTTCTTGTTCAGCGGCGAAGAGGTGTTCAAGAAAGTCTCAGCCTTAAGCGGTGGAGAAAAAGCTCGCGTGGCTTTGGCCAAGCTCATGCTGCAAAAAGCGAATGTGCTCATCCTCGATGAGCCTACCAACCATTTGGATCTATACAGTAAAGAAGTGCTGGAATCCGCGTTGATGGACTACGAGGGCACCCTCCTTTTCATCTCCCATGACCGTTACTTCCTGAATAAAATGGCCGAAAGCATGCTCGATCTGCAAAAGGACGGGCTCACGAGTTACCTCGGCAACTACGACGATTATCTGGAGAAAAAAGCAGAGCTTGCCGAAATGGAAGCAAAACGCCTAGCCAAAGAAGCGGAGAAAAAATCCGCAAGCAGCGTTGGTAAAAATGAACCCGCCATCAGCGGGGGCGGGTATGAAGCGGACAAGTTGGCTAAGCGTGAAGAACGCAGTCGCCAGCGGAAGCTGGAGCAGCTCGAGCTCGACATCGCGCGGTTGGAAGGCGAGGTTTCTGCTTTGGAGGCGGAACTTGCCGATCCTGATGTGTACAATAACTACGTCCTCGTTCAGGAGAAGACGGCTGAGGTTGACAAGCGGAAGGGTGCGCTTGCGGCATGTTATGAAGAGTGGGAGATTTTGCTCGCTTGAGCGAATGAATGACGGATCTGAGAAAGCCATATAGGCCCTCTCGCGATCAGCTTCCGCTTGGAAACTGCGTGAGAGGGACTTTTGAGGCTGCTCAGCTGATATCTTAATGAAAGCTCGGGGTTTCCTCGCTCCGAGAAAGCCATATAGGCCCTCTCGCGATCAGCTTCCGCTTGGAAGCTGCGTGAGAGGGCCTTTTGAGGCTGCTCAGCTAGATATACTGATGAAAGCTCGGGGTTTCTCGCTCTGAGAAAGCCATATAGGCCCTCTCGCGATCAGCTTCCGCTTGGAAGCTGCGTGAGAGGGCCTTTTGGGGCTGCTCATGAGACGCTACCCCCGCTCTCATTACACTTAACGTTGTTTAACAACGTTAAAATAACTGAACTCCAAGATCAGCGCGACTTAACGCTGAAAAACAACTTTATCTGCGCCACACTGCCGCAAATTCAAGCCTGCCACCGTTTTAACGTTGTTTAACAACGTTAAAGTGCGGTGGAAACCTGAAGCCCACCCTTTAACGATGTTTAACATCGTTAAAGGATCCAGGAAACTGCCGCTGAACATGCTGCGCTATACGTTAAGCTTCCTGCTCAACCGCCAGCTCCCGCAGGCGCAGCAGCAGCAGCGGAACCGCGACGAAAACGATCATCGTCGCGGCCGCAACAATGCCGGAGTCATTCAGCAGCAGCGCTGCTATGGCTCCGATCATATTGGCTGAAAACCCGCACATCCAGTACGGGTTTCGGAACTGCCACACGCGCATGCGGCCGCGAGGGCGAAGCACTAACACAGCCATCACGAAGAGGCTCGTGATGAGCACTTTGCTCCAGACGGATGCACGAAGCAAGTGCACGTTCATCCGCAGCTTCCGCACGATCAGATGTCCGATCTGATCGAACTGCCCAGCGCGCAGCGCGTGAAACGCGCGCCCGACATGGCTCTCCCGCGCGAACGCCGCGGGAGAATCGGCGCTGTTGAGCAGCCACAGCGCCCCAATACCGAGCGCGAGCAGCGCCGCCAGCAGGGCCGAGGCCCTGCGTAGGCGCAGCTCGCGCCAGCGTTCGCCGGCGAAGCACTGCGCGCCGGCTGCGCCGAAGGCGACCGCGGCGCTCAGGGCGCCGCCCGCGTTCGCGCCAAGTGACGGTGCCGTCAGGCACACCGTCACGAGCAAGAACGCAGCGCATGCGGCGAGCGCCGCCATGCGTGAGGCCCGCGTGCCGCGAGCGGCATAACGGCGCTGCAGAGCTGCCGTCACGCCAAGGACTAGGGCGCCGATTAGGACGCCCATGTACTCATTGCCGATGCCGTAGTAGCGTGCGCCGATCATCGGATCATAGCCAAGCACGGAATATTTCATCGCGTGCGCTCCTGTGCAGGCGTCCAGCACGATGATTGCCGCTGTTCCCATACCCAACCAAATCATCGTCGTTGTTTCGCTATATGCTGCCAGAATCAAGGCTAGGAACAGACTGCCCACAACGAAGCTAAGAACAAGGACGATGATTGCTCCATCTATCCCCAATTGACTTGTTAATGGCGCAGCAATCCACCCTAATATCAACATAACAGCAGGTGCAGTCAAAAGTGACAGTAAAAGTATCCGCAGGACATCATGAGCCGGAACTACCTCTTTTCGTCCTCTCCTTTTCACCCACACAACATAGATCAAACTGATCAGGAGGACAATCATCTCAAAAGTGGCAAAGGGATACAGCAACGAAGGTCTGCTGCGATAAATCATCTGTATGCTGCTCTGATCCTTTACAAGCTCATCTAGTGCATTGTTCAGCCCAGCGGAAGCCAGTGGGATCCCTATCAGCCCAATGGGAATTGGAATTTTGAACTCGTTCAGCAGCGTACTTGTGAAATCTTGTGAAGTGACTATCCCCTGCCTGCGGGTTGATTCCGAAACAAGGATCCCTGCTCTACCATCTGCTGTGTAATGAATGACTGGGGATAAGTACAATTTGCTTTTAACTGCTTCCGTGTTAACTTCTGGCGAGAACATCCACAGGCTGTCCTTGCCAGGCTGCATTTCCTCCATCATTTGCCCCAACCATTGATCCATGTCACGCAGCACTAACGCTTTAAGCTCATTAAACCGATCTTGGTCATAATGTGTTTTCTCACTGTACAACCTGTACAAATCACCTAATTCGATAAGCGTGATGCTTGATTGTCGCCTGTTTTTCCAAAGCGAAGTCAAATGTGCATAATCGGTACTCATACCACCCGCTCTGTCCACAACAGCAATCGCCGCATCTTCACCAAGTGTCCCTTTATCCACAATTCCATTGGAATCCATAAGCATTAACGGAGCAAAACGACGCAATTGCTTTGACTCCAGATGCATGCCTCTTCCCAAATCACTGCTTCCTAGCACGGAACGATGAACATCATACGTTTTCAGCAAATCCCCTAATGTGCCTACGCCGTAGGCTTGCTCTTTGTTAAGCCGTTTGAGCATCGCCAGCTCCGGAACGATCAGGGTATCTTCCTCTAGAAGACTAGTCTGATTTCCCTCCAAAAGACCTGTATACCGGTTCATAAGCTCGGAAACACGAACACCATGTCTGGACTCTTTCGCCTCAAAAGCCAACGCCTCTAGAATGCCTACAGCAGGCTCACCTGCTCCCAAAGAGGCATATACATCCCGCATCGAGCGGTTCGCCGTACGAATATTCATAGCGCCAACCGCACCTAACTCTGTCATTTGCTTAAAATGAGGCAGTGCCGACAGTTGCTCGGGCCGAAGCTCCAGAAAAGAAAGACCAGGTATTGAGACCACGGTCACTTGTTTTGCCCTTTCTACTCTTTCCAGTCTTTCAACTCTTTCTACTCTTTCCAGTCTCTCCAGTCTTTCGGCAGTGTCGTTTCGGTCAACACCCTCTACATTGTGGATGATTGTGTCATCATGAGCGCTTACTGTCCCCCAAATTGTGGACAACTGCAAAACAAAACCTAAGATACCCACAATCCGGACCATTTTTCTAAAGTTCATGGGCATTCTCCTGCTGTTTTTGCTTTTAGCATTTTCATCCATAGGGGAAAGTATCCACTGCTTGATTGTTCCGAAAATTTAAATAGAGGCTCTCATCACCTATTTTCCATGTATATTAAGTTATCCACAAAAAAAAGAAGGGCGAAATCCGCCCCTCTTAAAGCTTTTCTGCTGTTCTCCACAATCTTATCCACATTATCCACAAAAACTTGTTAAAAAGTTATTCGACAAATTCCGCCTTTACAATCATTGATCTATGGGGAATTTTTAAAGTTATGCACATTATCCACAGGGCATGTGTATAACTTTGTTCACAAGTCGTGTATATAACTAAGTTTTCTTACAATTTAGGTGAGACCAGCCCATTAAGAAGCTGTCGTCACTTCGCTTGAATTTGCTGGCTGACCCTGCATGCGAATAGCTTGGTTACACGCTGAGATAAAAGCCTTCGCCACCGCAACAAGCACGTCTTGGTCGATACCTGTATTCTTAAAGGTTTGACCTTCTACCGTAATCGTGACCTCTGCTTCACCGGTTGCTTTTTCACCTGTAGACAAGGAATGAAGCTCCAGGTCTGAGAAATCCACATCCATCGGGATCGCTTGGCGCAGACTCTGAACGATCGCTTCGATCGGACCTTCACCTGTACCTGAGTAGACATTCTCAACACCTGTCTGGTTATTTCGAACGGAGACAGAAGCAACACGATTGCGATCACTGCTAGAAACAACCTGCATATGTGTCAGCGTGAATGGCTCCATTTGCCCATCGACTGTTGAACCAACAAGCTCCAGAAGTTGATCGTCGGTCACCATTTTCTGCTCATCGGCTTTTTCCTTGAACTTGGTGTACAGAGTGTCCAGCTCTTCTCCTGAAAGCTCAATGCCAAATTGGCCTACACGGTGCTTCAGCGCATGTCTTCCGGAATGCTTGCCAAGAATGATCATGGAGCGTGGAATGCCCAGCTTTTCCGGATCCATAATTTCGTAGGTATTGCGGTTTTTCAGCAAGCCGTCCTGATGAATGCCGGCTTCATGCTGGAACGCATTTCTTCCAACAATCGGCTTGTTGTAAGCAATCGGGAAGCCCATGATCCGACTGACCATTTTGGACGTGTTAAAAATCTCGCTGGACACAATCCCTGTCTCCACACCCATCGTTTGCTTACGCGTCTCTATCGCCATCACAAGTTCTTCCAGGGAACAGTTTCCTGCACGCTCTCCTACTCCGTTCACCGTTACCTCTACATGTGTGACCCCAGCCGCAATAGCAGCAAGGCTATTCGCTACAGCAAGCCCCAGATCGTTGTGGCAATGCGCACTGTACTCAACCGTATCGCCGCCTCTTACACTTTGGCGCACTCTGCGGAACATCGCCCCGTATTCTTCTGGCAGCGCGTACCCGACTGTGTCCGGAATGTTCAGAATCGTGGCGCCCTCTGCGATGACTGCCTCCAGCACTTCAAACAGGAATTCGTCCCCTGTCCGGGTTGCATCCATCGGTGAGAATTCAATGTTGTTCACGAACTGCTTCGCATACGCAACCATGGAGCGAGCCATCTCGACGACCTGCTGACGGGATTTGCGGAGCTGGAAATCCAGATGGATATCCGAGGAGGACAAGAACATGTGGATACGGCGCGATGCAGCGTCTTGCGTAGCTTTGATCGCCGAATCAATATCAGCCTTCATCGCACGGGCAAATCCGCAAATCTCTACGCTTTGCAGTTCACGCGAAATTTGCTGTACGGCATGAAAGTCACCAGGGCTGGAAATTGGAAAGCCAGGCTCGATTGTATCTACACCCATTTTGGCCAGTTGTCTCGCGATGCGGATTTTTYCTTCCGGATAAAGAGAAGCACCTGGCGCTTGCTCACCATCTCTAAGTGTCGTATCAAAAATGCGAATGCGGCGGTTTGTGTTATTTTCCATGGTTCAATTCCTCCTTGAATTTGAGCCAATCTTTGTTGGCTATGGTTTGTTGTTTGATAATTGGGTATTGATCCCCGTTCTGGAGACGACAAAAAGACCCGTCATCTCCACATAAGAGACGACGGGTCTTCACCCAGCGCGGTACCACTCTTGTTGGCTTCGCTTAAGCGAAGCCCACCTCAGACATAGCGGCTGCTATGTCACCTGATCACGGAGGTCATCCGTTCATCCCTAACAGCAGGTGAAACTGCCGATCAGGATGACCGCTTCCAAGCGAGTTCAAGGCGTTCACGGTCTGCGTCGCATCAACCCGCAGCTTTCTGTACCGTAGAAGTGAGCCCTTACTACTCTTGTTCATTGYGTTTATTCTATATTCAAAAACCAAAAAGACCTGCCATCTCTATAAAAGAGACGACAGGTCTGAACCTTCCGCGGTACCACTCTAATTGATCCGAGCTGTTACGCTCGAAACCACTCATGTACCTGATCACGGGGGTCAACCGTCAAGACCTACTTGGGTGCTGGATCCTTGGCATCCTTATCAGCCTTACCGCTCCCGGGCGAGTTCTGGTCACGTTTCGTCTGTGCTTTCACCAAGCGCACAGCTCTCTGAGCGAAACTGAGGTTCCGTACTAATCCCGTTCGTTGCGTTTTAAAGTATTGATTGTGATTATAATATGCAGATTTGGCAAAGTCAATACCGTTATCTGAACATTTATTTTTTTCAGACTACCATTCTTCGAGCTTGAGCTGTGGCTCCGCTTTGAGCTCCATGGAGTCGAACTCCTGCTTATCCCACTTGAGGAAAGCGGCTGCGCCTATCATCGCAGCGTTGTCCGTACATAGGCGGTGCGGAGGCACCAACAGCGGCACGTTAAGCTCCCCGCAGCGCTCAGCAAGCGCGCTGCGCAGCCCTTTGTTCGCCGCGACACCGCCTGCGAGCAGGAGCTGTTTGGCGCCGTATTCACGGACGGCGCGTGCCGCTTTCTCGACAAGCACGTCGATGACGGATGCTTGGAAGCCTTTGGCGATTTGCGCGGTTTGGACGGCTTCGCCGCGCATTTTGCTCTGGTTGACGACGTTCAGCACCGCGGATTTCAATCCGCTGAAGCTGAAGTCGTAAGAGTCTGCCTCGAGCCATGAGCGCGGCAGCTTGATCTCGGATTCGGCTTCCTGTGCAAGCCGATCCACGTGGGGTCCGCCAGGGTAGGGCAGTCCCATAGCTCTGGCGATTTTGTCGTAGGCTTCGCCAGCCGCATCATCGCGTGTTCGGCCGATAATGCGGAATTTGCCCGGCTCCTCGAGCAGCACAAGCTCTGTATGTCCGCCGGACACGACGAGGGAAATAAGCGGATATTCCAACTCGTGCACGAGCTGATTCGCATAAATATGGCCCGCAATATGGTGGACACCGATGAGTGGCAGATCCAGCGCGCAGGCCAGCGCTTTGCCTGCAACAACGCCAACTAGCAGAGCCCCGATCAGACCGGGGCCCTCCGTGACGGCAATCGCCGACAGCTCCTGAAGAGAGACACCCGCTTCTTCAACGGCTTCCTCCAGCATCCACGTAATCGATTCTACATGCTTCCGGGAAGCGACCTCAGGGACGACGCCGCCATAACGCTGATGCGTCTCAATCTGGCTCGAAATCACATTCGAGCGTATGATTTTCCCATTTTCGACAATCGCTACAGAGGTTTCATCACAGCTTGTTTCAATAGCCAAAATATAGACGGGTTTACTATGTTGATCTAATTTACTCACATTCTTCACCTGCCGAAAGCCTCACTCCCCGAGACTATCCTTTCTTCTCTTAGGTAAATCCGCCCACATAATTACCGCATCTTCACGATTATCGGTATAGTAGCCTCTGCGTACACCAACGGAGCGGAAGCCGACTTTTTCATACAAATTTTGCGCCACGTAGTTCGATGCTCGCACCTCAAGTGTCATCCGAATCGCCCCAAGAAAAGCGGCTGTTTTCATCAATTCACGCATAAGATGCTCCCCGAGTTTGCGGCCTCTGTAGGAGTCGCGGACGGCAATATTCGTTACATGCGCCTCTTCCATAATGAGCCACATACCGCCGTATCCAGCGACTTCGCCGCCGATATCCATGATCATATAATGAGCGAACTGATTGTTCGTTAATTCATTTTCAAAGGCGCCTTTGGTCCATGGTGTTGTAAAGGCTTCCTGCTCGATTTCACAAATAAAGGGAATATCTTCCATCTGCATGGAGCGAAAAACCAACGTTTCTTCCGTTGTCTGCGGCTGATGTTGTTCCACGATCAATTCCCTCCCCTCTTCACCTGGATGCCGGCCAGCAGATTAGCCTCCGCTTCCGGCAGTCTTGTGTAGTTTGGCACGAACGTATGCACGTCCGCCTTCTCACCCTTCGCTAATCGGGGATAAGCAAGCTGACCAATATACTGGGCTTCGATCCCATAGGAAAGCTGCTCCGAGCTCCCCTTCCAATCTTGAGCAAATTGCGCAAGCTCTTCGCTGAAGCCCTCCGTTTCGCCTACAAAAAGGATCTTATGCGGCACTTGTTCAGGCTCTGTACTTGCTGCCTGCTCAACCAATTGCGTCAGCCATGGTCCAATGACTCGAATGCCGTCGGGTAACACTTCATGCCAATCTGCGGCTAGTGCGTCTTGATCAGACATCGGTGAAACACCAGAATAAGCGTAAACGGCAGTGAACGCCTGTTTGCGCCTTCCATCCAATAGCGGTACGACCCACGTGAGTCCCTTATTACTCTTGTCCTCCTGCTTCATCGCTCCGCCAAGCGCCATGGCTTCCAAGCTGGAAACGCCGATAAGATCAAGGCCCAGTGACCAGGCAAAGGTCTTGGCTACAGAAACAGCAATACGCACCCCAGTATACGAACCTGGCCCTTGGCCCACTGCAACAGACTGCAGGTCCTTAGGTTTCAGCTGTAACGAAGCCAGCAAATCTTGAATATGTGGAAGCAGTCCGATGGAGTGATTCCGTTCAGCGTATGAGCTCACCTCGCCCAGCATCTTTCCGTTCTCGAGAATTGCAACGGTCATGGCTGAAGATGAGGTATCGATGGCTAAGCATCGGCCTGTATGATTTGTCCGGTCTGTCATTGTAAATGTCCGTTCTCCTTCATCTGCACACACCAACTCACATACGGATCTCCGTGTGGAGTCAGGTGAAACACTCTGGTTTGATCCCCCTGAAGGGATATCGTAATGGCAAGTCGCTCCGGAGGCAGAAGATCTTCAATTAGGCTTGACCATTCAATCAAGGTCACGCCAGTTCCATAGAAGTAATCCTCCAGCCCCAGCTCGTCCGCCTCCTCTTGGGAAATGCGGTACATATCCATATGGTAGAAAGGAAGCTTAGCTC
>NZ_JBFTQB010000025.1:0-16256 GCF_056398785.1 Paenibacillus sp. 01T422
ATCGCCCTATCCACGTCTCCTGCTTTGCCCTCAATCTCATGCAGAAGACTTGCGATTTGTTTCGCCGCATCATTCGTTTGTCCGGACAGCTTCTGCACCTCTCCCGCTACAATGCTGAATCCTTTGCCTGCTTCCCCTGCTCTAGCTGCTTCAATGGCAGCATTCAGAGCCAACAAGTTGGTTTGCTTCGCAATCTCCGTGATAACGCGAATGATCGAGCTTATTTGACCGCAGCTGTAGCGCAGTTCGTTCGCAATAGTTCCTGCCGCCGATACTTTGTCAGAAACGAGTCCTATCCGCTCCCGCATTCTCCCTACAGCGTCCATTCCCGCTAATGAAACATCTGCTGCGGATTCCGCTAGCTGCGCCATATCACGGCTGTCTCCGCTAATAGCAGCCATCTCCTCTTTCACAACCTGAATGGTGTATAACGTCTCAGTGACGATCGCTACTTGCTCTTGGATGCCTTGCGACAAGGAGTCTGTCGATACAGCAATCGTTTCCGCAGCCAGCTTGCTTTGCTCGGCATTGCTCGCGAACTGCTCAGCTTGCTGTGTGAGGACATGCGCGCCTTGTTGAACATTCCTGATAAATGCCCGCAGGCTGATTAACATGGATTGAAACGAACGCTGCAAGTTCCCAACTTCATCATTCGAAACAGCGCCATCTAATGATATGGAAAGATTGCCTGCTTCCGCCTCGGCCATGAGCTTTTGCATGGCATGCAGGGGTCTGACGATAAGCGAAGACAGCCATCTGCCGATCACATAAAAAATGCCGATCGCACAAATCGAAGATATGATCAATATCCAGATCAGATCATGGTACTGCTTATTACGTCCTTTGTTTAGTGCCTCCGAAGTTTCCAGCCTGTCCTGCTGCAAGCTGTCTATGTACCCGCCGATGTCTTCCATCTTGCTTTTGATGTGCCCTTTATAGTACTGATAAGCCTCTATCGTCTGCCCTGATGCCGACAAAGCCTCCACTTTTCGTTGATCTTCCTCATAGGAGATTAACGACCCTTTTAACTTGGACATCCATAATGTCCCTACAGGCTCCCCCTCCAGGGATACTTCGTAATCTTTCAATAACTGACTGGTTTTTATACGAGTTTTGTTGATCTCATTTTCCAGGACGTCCTTATAGTGGCTATCCGGTGTTAAGATATGTTCCAGGAGCCTGTCGTTCATGGTATGAACGTTGCTCTCCACTTCATTAATCCAGGTTGTTGGCAAATAGTCGCTTTGGTACATCTTTTCCGCTTTTTTGTTGATATCACTGAGAAAAAAGAAGCTCGTCACCGTCAGGACGATGAGGAAAACGACTGCCAAAACATTCAACACCAATATTTTCATGCTAATTTTCAAATTTCCAACGATGCTCATAAACCTGATCTTCTTCACTTTCTCATCTCCCCATAAGTAATCTGCTTTTAAATATACAGGTCATTCAAAAAGTTAACAATAAACACAATTAAATATTATTTATTTTATTTTTATTAATTGTTTTTCGTTGTTTTACAAAAAAATGAAACATTATTTATCATCCCAAGGTTAAAATTCGGTAGATATTGTGACAGCTATTCATTTCGTTCCATTTATATCCGATACTAATTAGGTTCCCAGTTTTTCATTCATAACTTATTACGGAACGATATCGGAGGGATTATTAACGTGAGGTTTAGACACAGCAAGTGGTTATCCTTGGTATTCATTTTCATTTTAGCCAGTCAATCTTTAGTCGCAGGAAACGCCTTTGCCGCTGATGAGATTTCCAAACTCGTCCTGAACAAGAATGAGCTTGCTTTGCAAGTTGGGGATACTGCCAATCTAACAGCAACCGCTATTTTCGTAAGTGGATCTACCGAGAATGCAACGGTCAAAACGGATTGGAACTCCGGCACGACAGATGTTGCTTCTGTCTATGCAGGTGTAGTGACAGCCAAAAAAGAAGGAAAAGCCGTTATTACCGCTACTTATATGGGTAAAACCGAGATCGTGAGTGTCACTGTAAGCAAAAAAGTAAAATCGTTAACGACAGACAAACGCTCTCTCGAGCTGCGTCTGAATGCCACAGATCAACTTTTAATTACTGCTTACTATGATGATGGCACATCCGAGGATGTGACGAATAAAGCCGATTACACGGTTGATACAAGCTCCATCGTTACTGTTACGAATGGTTTGGTTAAGGGACAGAATCCGGGCAGTGCAACTGTAACGGTCAAATATATGAATCAATCACTAACCCTGCCTGTCGATGTTGAGGTTGTTCGACGTATTGACGCTGAGAGCACAAGCGTATCTTTGCTACTGAACGGAACGGCAGATATTAAAATTATGGCAACTTATCCGAACGGTGACATTGCTGACGTCTCAGAAAAAGTTGTTTGGACAACAGATAAAGCCAATGTTGCTGACGCTATCAAAGGTAAAGTTACGGGCTATAGTGTGGGAACGGCCAACTTAACGGCAACTTACGGCACTAAATCTACAACAATTACCGTTGACGTAGACAGCACCCTTAAACTTGAATTAGATAAGCAGAATTTGCTTCTGAAGAAAAATGCTGCTGGTGAATTGAAGTTAACCGCTACATATGCTGACGGGAAAAAGGAAGATATCACAGATCGCGCCGAGTGGGCGTCCAGTGACGAGGATATCGTCCAAGTTTCAAAAGGAAAACTCTCCGCGATTGCGATTGGCGAAGCGAAGATTTACGCGAAATACGGCGATAAAGCCGTTGTAGCCAATATAGACGTGGAAGTTCCACGCCGCTTGGTTGTAGATACTGATCTTGTTTCCTTGCAAACAGGACAAGAGCAGCTCCTTGTCCTTCACGCTACGTATGCCGATGGCACAAGCGATCTCGTTACGGATAGCGCCGAGTGGAGCGTGGACGATGAGAATGTTGCTTTCGTCATCAAAGGAAAAGTCACGACTTACAAAGCCGGTGTCGCTACAATAACAGCGAAATACGGCGGCAAAACAACGACCACGAAAGTGGAAGTCGATATCCCTACGATCATTACACCAACCAAGAAAACCGTTAACCTACAGATCGGCGGTTCCGACAAAATCAAATTAATGGCCTCTTTCAAAGACGGTCGTGAGGTTGATGTGACGAGCAAAGCCGAGTGGACAACCAGCTCCAAGGATATTGCCGAAGCACGGGACGGCGAGATCTTCGGTCTTGCGACCGGAGCAGCGACCATTACCGCAAAATATGGAACACGCACAGCAGTCATTCAAGTGTCTGTAGGCGTCTTGAAGACCCTTACGATTAGCCAAGAGAAGCTAATTATGAAAAAAGGCGACTCAGTTAACTTGAAGGCTGAAGCTCTTTATACCGATGATACGAAGAAAGATGTTACCTCCGATGTGATCTGGACCAGCAGCAATGTGAAAGCGGCGACGGTTGATGGTGGAGTCGTGAAAGCTATTGCTTCTGGAGAATCTACATTAACAGCTCAACTAGACAGCAAAACAGTCACTATTCCTGTCCAAATCGATATGGCAAGCGATCTTACGGCGAATGTAGCTAATCTAGTTTTTGATATGAATGAAACACGTACTATCGTTCTGACGGCTACAGATTCCTCAGGTGCAGCGCGTACAGTTACCAACGATGCAGAGTGGAAAACAAGCAATAGCGCGATTGTGTTAGTATCCAAAGGTGTTGTGACTCCGGTATCACGAGGGAAAGCAACGATTACAGCAACTTATGGCGGCAAAAATATTTCCATTCCGGTAGAAATCGGCGTAGTTGCAGGGCTAGTTGCAGATAAKACTTTCATCGTTACCAAAAGAGGCGATCAAGTTCAAATAAAATTGACCGCGACGCTCTCGAACGGCACAACCAAGGATGTCACGGAATCCGCGACATGGAAAGTCAGCTCCTATAAGCTGGGTACCGTTACTAATGGACTTTTCACACCAACAGCTTCAGGGAAAACGACAATCACCGGATCCTTCGGCGGTAAAATGGTTGCCATTCCAGTGGAAATCGACTCCTTGAAATATTTGAAAACCGATGTAGTCAAAGTCGAGCTCAAAGAAGGCAGCACAGCCAACATTAAAGCTTTAGCCACATACACGGACGGATCCGAAGAGGATGTCACGAAGCCAGCCTTGTGGACATCGTCGAATATCATGATCGCGGATGTGAAAGACGGCATCATCAAAGCAACCGGCAAAGGAACTGCGAGAATCACGGTGACGTATTCTAACATGAGAACAACGGTTCAAGTGACGGTTACTAAATAACAATATAGGGCTATCCTCAAGTAGATGATTCTACTTAAGGGTAGCCTTTTTTTAGTTATAACACTCGCCTGCTTTTCATTTTGAGAAATTCATTAATCAATAATAGTGTCCTAATTTGTTTATACATAAGTTTTCGTCCATGGGAGAAAATAAGCATACCTGCATTTACAGGCAACTATTTAAGAAGTGCTTGGAGGTATGGAACATGTTCCCCCGATTTGTGAAACTAGCTTTAATTTCTTTTCTGTGCATTGCCGTCCTGCTTGGGGCTCATCAATATCGGAAGCATCCGCGTAATCAACAAATGATATCCCATGCTGAAAGCTGGGAAGCGGCCAAGCAAGGTTCACCCACTTTTTATCAGACAAATCCATTCGGTATGCCTGGCGCAGATACAAGGCTGCATATGACTACGGATATGAATCAACATGCCGCGGCATATGGACTTACACCGCCAACCTCGATGAAAGCATTGATGGTTCAAACGGAGGACAACGCGGATAAGGGCTGGGGCGGATGGAGCTATATCGGTCTGCTGGGACTGCTAGGGCTGCTCGGCATCAGAAGCCGTTCGGAATCTTCTTAATCAGAATAAGCGATTAAAGGAGCACTGTACCCCGGTCTCGGGAAGCAGGCTCCTTTTCATTTGCGAACGCTTAATAGACAAATGTTTTACCATTGGACATTTGTCTATAGCTATAATAAACTAGAAGTAGTCAACGATCGAAAGGAGCCATTTCATGGATCGTGAACAGCAAATTTTAGCGCTCATTCGTCAGAATCCATTCATCTCTCAGCATGAAATGGCCAGCATCATCGGCATATCCCGATCTGCTGTCGCCGGATACATCGCTGCCCTGACCAAGAAAGGGACGATCCGCGGACGCGCTTACGTGACCTCGGATGCGAATACGGTCATATGTATCGGCGGTGCGAACCTAGACAGCAAAGCGACTAGCAAGCAGGCCATTCGCCTAGCCTCTTCGAATCCAGTCACCGTGACGGAATCCTGCGGCGGCGTTGCCCGCAATATCGCAGAGACGCTGGTGAGCCTAGCTTGTCAAACGGCGCTGCTCACGGTTGTTGGCGATGACAAGGCTGGCCAATGGGTGTTAGAAGAAACGCGGAGGCGCGGCGTTGACGTCAGTCAAGCCATCGTACTCCAGGGCGAGAACACAGGGACGTACACGGCGCTGCTCGACGCGACAGGCGAGATGTTTCTCGCTTTTGCAAATATGGACATCTACGATAAATGTACGCCTGCCCTGCTGCGGGACAAGTGGCCGCATGTGGCCTCTGCTAGGCTCGTCATTGCGGATACGAATTTACCCGCTGAGACACTTGCCGAGCTGATTAATCGGTGCAAGGAAGAAAACCTGCCCTTATTTATCGATCCCGTGTCTTCGGAAAAAGCCAAGAAACTCCCGCAAGCACTGCATGGTGTAACGGCGATTTTCCCTAACTTGGAGGAAGCTTGTCAGCTAGCAGGCATCGCGTCCGATAACAGCAACAACGATTACAGCAGGATTGCAAGAGCAATCCGCGCACGCGGCGTCCAGCACGTCTTCATAACCCTTGGCAGCCAAGGCGTGATGTACGCTGGTGAGGAAGGCGAGCGGCTTTTCCCACCCATTCCGACCAATGTCGTAGAGGTCACGGGAGCAGGTGATGCTTTTCTCGCCGGTATTGCTTACGGGGTCATGCGGCAATCCACTTATATGGAATCCTGCGTTTACGGACTCGCCGCTTCTCATATTACGCTTCAAACCGACCAATCTGTCGCGAGCGAGCTGACGGAAGAACGACTGCAACAAACCTTACTTCACCTGACAAAAGGAGACGAAACCCTATTATGAATACAACTTACCTAACGTTTACTGATGAAGTTAAAGAGGCTTTGGCAAACAATAAACCTGTCGTGGCTCTAGAGACCACGATCATTTCTCACGGGATGCCTTACCCGCAAAACATCGAAATGGCCAAAAAGGTTGAACAAATCATTCGCGATAACGGTGCCGTTCCAGCTACGATTGGGATCATGGATGGGAAGATCAAAATCGGCTTAAACGATCAGGAGCTCGAAGCTTTCGCGACGAACGCACATGTGGAAAAAGTCAGCCGCCGCGACTTCCCTTATATCCTCTCGTCGGGCCAAATCGGCGCGACAACAGTCGCAGCCACAATGATCGGCGCTGCGCTTGCGGGCATCGAAGTATTCGCTACCGGCGGCATTGGCGGCGTTCACCGTGAAGGCGAAGTGACGATGGACGTCTCCGCCGATTTGACTGAACTGGCACAGACGAACGTTGCCGTTGTCTGCGCTGGCGTGAAGTCGATTCTCGATATTGGCCGCACGCTCGAATATTTGGAAACCCACGGCGTTCCCGTGGTTGGTTACAAGACGAGCGAGTTCCCGTCCTTCTACGCTCGCGAAAGCGGCTACGGCGTAGACTTCCGCCTCGATGAGGCAGCCGACGTTGCGGCCATGCTCCGCACGAAGTGGGAGCTGGGCCTTGCCGGCGGCGCCATCATCGCCAACCCGGTCCCTGCGGAATCCGCCATGGACCATGTCGAGATCGAAAGCTTCATCCAGCAGGCGCTTGCTGAAGCCAAAGATCAGAACGTGACCGGGAAGAAGGTCACGCCTTTCCTGCTAGCGCGCATCAAACAGCTGACCGAAGGTCGCAGCCTGGAGACGAATATCGCGCTGGTGTACCACAATGCCGAAACCGCCGCGAAGATTGCGGTTGCGTTGAAGAACTAAAAGACCAAACCCTCCATGTCCACGATGATTGTGGACATGGAGGGTTTGTTTACATGCAAAAAGTGCAGCAAATTCAGCCAGCGCCGGCGATTCAAGGCCAAATCATGTAAAACCTACATCTAATTCCGTCAAATTGCCCCAAACTGGGCATTCTACCGAAGATTTGATGTATGAATTACATGATTTCCTCTTAAATCGCAGAAGCACGGGGAATTTGCTGCACTTTTTACAGTTATTTATTCAGCGAAGAACGCTACTCGCTGACCCAAAGCGTTTTTTGCGCGAATGGGGTACGCGACGCTCTCGGCGGAGCCATGTCTGGGTAACCGAGATAGACGAACCCGACGAGCTCCTCTTTTGCGCCAAGGCTGAAGGCTTCGCGCATCTTCGGATGATAGGTCGGCGCACCCGTCCGCCAGATCGAGCTTAGACCGAGCATGTGCGCGGTCAGGAGCATATTTTGTACAGCGGCATGTGCAGCCGCGTATTCTTCAATCTCCGGCACAACGGCTTGTGCCGAAGGTGTAACGGCCACGGCGATGACTACCGGCGCGCGGAATGCTTTTTTCATCTGAGCACCTTTCAGCACAGCCAACTCTTCCTCGGTCAATGCTGGATCGGCTTCAGAAGCCGCTACCTCAGCGTAGCCCTTTCCTAGAAGGCCACGACCTTCGCCCGTCATCACCCAAAACCGCCAAGGTTCTGTATGGCAATGGTTTGGCGCCCAAGTGCCTGCTTCCAATATTTCTTCAATCAGCGCTTTGTCAACAGGGTCTTGTTTCACTTTCCCGATACTCCGGCGATTGCGAATTGCTTCTTTTAATTCCATGTTTCTCCCACTCCACTCTTTGAAATTACACTTCATTATATTCCTACTCTAAGTCTATTGTGATATGAACGATACTGCAACAGCAAACATACAGGTCATTCAAAAATAATGGTATAGGACAATAAGACAATAAGAAAACCTGACGGGTCGGGGGAATCTCCAACTCCATCAGGCTTGGTATCTAGTGAGAATTTCTTTGGGAAGCTTAGCAGAACTACAGAAACTTTTTTAGCCGAATTGACGTCTATGTTAGAAGAAAGTGAAAAAATAGCGGACTATCGTTCACTTTTAGCACTCTCGTTCTTCAACTGCCAAGAATTTGACAATGACATAGACAATCAGGCAAGCTATAGTTATAGCACAGAACGAAACAAGATTAATTGCTAGAATCATAGTTTCATACTATATATACCTAGGAGGTACTACATCTAAATGAAAAAATTAACGATGATCGCGACAGCTGCTATGGCTTTCTCTTTGTTGACTTCCGCTGTCGTAACACACCCTGCTTCTGCCGCTGGTAAAACGAGTGCTGATTTCACCGATTTGGCTGGTGTTGATGCTGCATTAAAAGCCAAAATCGATGCTATGTTGGCATCCGATATATTCGAAGGCGTGTCCGACGACACATTCGGCATTACACAAAATATGACTCGTGCACAATTTGCAAAAGTAGCAACGCTTATCTATGACATTCCTGTCGATCTTACTGTTAAGGTGTCCAGCTTTACCGATGTTCATGCGGACGATTCCGCTAACGGTTGGGCAATTCCTTACATCGAAGCTGCGAAAAAAGCCGGACTTATCGACGGTATTACTGACACAACCTTCGTTCCTAGTGATTCCGTAACTGCTGGTCAGCTGGATACTTTACTTCTTAAAGGACTAGGGAAAACAGTTTCCGTAACAGGTACTCCATGGTACGCGGATGCCGTAAAACAGGCAACAGACCTTGGCATTCATCCTTCTGGAAAATCCGGAGATCAAGCTGCTAACCGCGCTGACCTTGTAACAAGTTCTTACGTTGCACAGCAAGCTTTTGACAAAGACAACGAAACACTCATTTCGATCACAAAAGTTCAAGCTTCATCCGACAATAATAAACAAGTTCTAGTTACACTGAACAAAAAAGTTGACACAGCCACAGCAACATTCACGCTTAAAAATGGTACTACAACAGTTCCTGCAAAAACGACTTGGTCGACAGATGGCCTTACAGCAACACTTACTGTTGACGCAGCCCTAGCTGTGGGTGACTATACAGTAACACTAGGCGGACTTGATGCATCTACGATCAAAACAGCTACTGGAAGCTTCAGCGTAGCTCCTGTCGACACTGGCAACGTTTCTATTGAAGATAACTACACGTTGGCAGCTGTAATCGATAGCGGGCTGACAGATTCAGCAACTGGTTCGATCACTAAGGCGATTGCCGAGGATCCTACACAAAGTAAATTTGCCAAAGAAATCAAAATTCAAGTGAAAAACGCTAGCGGCGACATTGTTGCCGTTCCAGGGATTGTTCAGTCCGTATTCTCATCTAACTCTGGTATTGCTAAAGTAGGTGTTACTACTGACCACCACGCTTACGTACTCGGCAACAAAGCTGGTACAGCAGATGTCACTGTGACTGTCAAAATTGGTAACAATGATTCCAAACAATTGCACGTGCCAGTAACGGTTACTAATGATTCGATTAGTGTGAAACAAATTAAAGCCGATGAAACTTCCATCAAGAAAACCATGACGGTTAGTAACGGCGTCTACACAGCTGACATTAATCCATATACAGAAATGGATCTTACTCTAACAGATAATTTTGGTATCGAATACGAAAACACTGAGATTGCAGATTACAACTTTGGACTAGGCACACTTATTGTCGCTAAAGCTATAAAAGGTGACGGAGTCAACCCAGTAGGTACTGTAAAGGTTGGCGACAATGGAATGGTTCACGTTGAAGGAAACGTCGTTTCTTTTGAATTATCCATTGTAGCTCCATCCGGCCAACAAGCAGTAAGCTATGTAACACTAAACCGCAACTAATCAGACTTTCAAAATGAGCTGCCCGAAGTAGTTTCTCTACTTTGGGTGGCCTTTTTTTGCGTTTGGCGCCGTTCATGCACCAACATGCCCATTTTACATATATTGCTAATGCGCACGTAAGCTCAATTTCTCAAGAAAAGGGGTTCGTCCCATGTACAACTACCCTACTTATTATTTTCATCAACAGCGCTTCTGTCCTTATTCCCCGACTGTCTCTGCTTCCCCCAATTATCGATCCTATAGCTTAAATGAGCAGCAAGATCAGCCAGAAGTCTGGGCAGGTTGGGAGCAGCATTACCCCCATTTATCTATGAATACGACCATCCCCCGTGATTATCCAAACGTTGATTCTAAAATACTTGCCAATTCGATTACGTCTTCTAATCATCTGCTCAAGGACGCTTCCCTTCTCATCCAAAAGCTAGCTGAACCCGCCATCGCTCATGAGTTAATGACATATGCTCAGCAAGGAAATCAAAAAGAAGTGGACCGTATTGTCCACTCCTTCGGCGTTAAATCTGCTGTTATGACTAACTACTCACCTAGCTCCGTTAAGTTTACTATTGATCCGCGAACAAATGACATCCCTTGCTGTGAGGTGACATTGTCGCTCAAATGGGGTAAATAGCCTAGCCGTCTTTCGTTTATCGTACGTCAAATGCATCCCAGATTGGCCATGCTGTGCCCGCCCAATACGCAAACATAACGAGAAGCAGCCAGTACATCAGATAATAAATATCTAATTTTGAATAGCTTGATTGATAATAATAAGTTCGTTTGGTATGGGAGGAGAAACGCTTCGCTTCCATAGCAACGGCTGTTCGGTGAGCACGGCGGATGCTCTGCGCAAGGAGCGGAATGGCATACATGCGCAGCGTTGTGTACCAGCCCGTTAGCCAGCGGCCTCTCCGCTTCCTGCCGCGCACCTTAAGCGCGTAGCGCAGCGTCTGGAATTCCTCCAGCATAAGAGGCAGCATACGCAAAGCGGCAAGGAAGCTGTAGGCGTACTTCGGCGCCACCTTCCACTGCTGCATCAGCGCATAAAATAGGGCAACCGGCCGCGTCGTTAAGCTGAACAGCAAGCCGACAGCCGCGACCTGTAGACCGCGGAACCCCAGATGCAGTCCGCGATAAAAGCTTTCCTCCGTGATTCGGATGAATCCGAGACGAAACCACTCCGTGTCCCCGCTGCCGAACATCATCATCCCCGCCGCAGAAGAGATGAAGATGAGCAGGAACGGCGAAGCATACAACAGCAGACGGCGCAGCGGCTGGCCTGAATAGCAGAACAGCGGCACCAGCGCGCCCGCTGTTAGGTACATCATGGTATTCAGATTATGCGTGAATACAACAAGAACAAATAGAAGCAGCGAAAGGACAAGCTTCACTCCTGGATTGACCCGATGCAGCCAGGTTTCACGATACGTGAACGTTATTTGCATACCATCGGTGCTCCTTCCTTAGTGTGGGCTGCGAAAGTCGGAGACTGTTCCTGCACACAACCGGCTTCAACCTGCCACACGCGCGTGGCACAGCGTTTGACGATCTCCTCATCGTGCGTCACCATCACGATGACTGTCCCGCCTGCGCGCAGCCGCTCCAGCTGCTCCAGCATGCGCATCGTGCCGCTTGCGTCGAGCCCGAAGGTGGGCTCATCCAGCAGCAGGATACGTGGGCGGCGGACCATCGCAGAAGCTACGCTTAAGCGGCGCTTCTGGCCCATCGAGAGCTGGAACGGATGCCGCTTGCGCAGCGCGAGCAGATCGTACTGCACCAGCAGCTCCTCCAGAGCAGCCTGCTGTGCGCCCTTCCCCTTCCCCTCCTCCGCCTCCGGCAGGGAGTAGAGCAGCTCCTCTTCMACCGAATTCGTCACGAATTGGAATTCAGGGTTTTGAAACACGAAGCCGACTTGCTGCGCGATCTGCTCGATTTTATTGCCCTTCACGCCGTCGATCCAGCAGCTGCCCTTGGTCGGGATGAGCCGCATTATGGCGAGTAGGAGTGAGCTTTTGCCGGCGCCGTTCGCCCCGATGATCATGATCCAGTCGCCGGGATATACGCTCAAGTTATCCACAGAGGTCTTGATCTGTCCGCCGCGGAGCCCGGTGAAATCGCGAAGGGACAGGATCGGCTGCCAATTCTCGGCATCAGTTTCCACAGCCGAATTACTCCCCTTCAAGCGTTCCATGTGGAAGCCGTCCCAGACGCCCGGATACCAAATGCCATAGTCGGCAAGCTGTTTCTTGTACCTTTCAAAGATGACTTGGGGTATACCATCAGCCAGTATCTCCCCGTTTGGAGAGATGACAATCAGACGGTCGATGAGATCGAGAATGCCGCTGATTTTATGCTCCACAATGACTAGGGTCTTGTCAGCGCTAATGGACCGGATCGTTTCCCAAACAAGCCCAGTGCCCTCTTCATCCAATAACGCCGTAGGCTCATCTAGAAAGAGCACTTCCGGCTCCAAAGCAAGAACACTTGCAATCGCCAATCGCTGCTTCATCCCCTGTGACAGTTGGTTGATTAAGGTATGAGCATCTTCCAGCTGCAACCCAACCAAGCTCAGATAATGCGCGATGCGCGCTGGCATTTCCTCACGGGGGACCTGCCTATTTTCCAGAACAAAAGCGATTTCCTCATCCACGTACGGCATGCAGAACTGAGCGTCTGGGTCTTGAAACACATACCCCCAGCGACTTGGCGTGACAAGCCTATCCGCCTTAAGCGGAATCTCGATAATATCGGGGACGATTCCGCTCAGCACTTGCAGCAGCGTCGATTTGCCGCAGCCGCTTGGCCCAAGCAGCAACACCTTCTCCCCTGGCATCACCGAAAAGGAAACCCCTTGAAATAACAGGGGAACCTCATCACCGGGATATTTTAACCGCAGATTGGTAACTCCGATTGCCTCGCTCATCACGCATTACCCCAGTACATCGTAATCCTTCTTTGAAACGGGACGAACTAAGTTAAGCACTCCCGTGCGAGCCAGTGCTTTAGCCAAGTAATAAGCGAATACGCCAGCGATGATGGCAGAGCCAGCAAGACGAAGCCCAATAAACAAGCAATAATTCCAAAAGGTTAGCTGATCAATATAGCCATAATATTTATCCACCAGCAGCGAAAGCGCTGCGGATGCGAAAGACGCAAGCACTGTTACACTCACATTCGCCCGACGATACAAGAAAAGCGCGAAAATCAGCTCTGCGCCAAGCCCTTGAAGAATGCCGTACGCAAGTGTCGATACCCCCCATGAACCTCCAAAAAGAGCTTCAATCGTCGCGGCTGCAACCTCAGCCAACAATGCTACGCCTGGCTTACGAATAACCAGAAAAGCAAATGTAGCCGCCATGAACCACATACCGTAGCTTAACTGTTCGGCATGAAGACCGATCGGTTTCAGAAGGTCATACATCGGACCCCATATGCGGTAAATCACCCCAAATACCGCCGCGATCACGATTGTGACCAAGATATCAGTCAATTTTAATCCTTTTGCCCCTGTTTCTTTTTGTGCCATTTCTTCTTCCCACTCCTTTTCTTAGATACAATTTGTCAAATGAGATAGGCGAACACGACAAAAAAAGCCTACCGGGATGCGGCAGGCATAAAATTAGTGCAGAATTTTGTGTGAATTCTCTACGCTGGCATTACCCAGATCAGATTAACGGTCAGTGGCATAGGGCCACTATCTCAGCCTGACTTCATCAAGCACCCGTGTTGCTATTCATTTGGCTTAACTGTAGCGGATTAACCGATATTTGGCAATGCCTTCAGAGAAATTATTTTTCGTTATTTTTCATTATTTTTCAATCAAAAGCTTTAGATCAAGGGTCAATCCGTACAACTGACGGATGCTGTCAACTATATCTTCCACCCGCTTCTGCTGCACTTCTGCGCTAGCAAGCACTTGCTGCACGGATGCGGCAGACTCTTCGGTTATCGCTGCCACGGATGTCATTTCCTCGGCAACCTTCTGGGAGGACATTTGCAATTGTTGATTCATGCGCTGCAAATTCTCTGCTTGCTCCATGACTTCAGAGGTATTCGTGTTAATAACTTCGAACAGCTGATCAACACTTTCGGCTGACTTTCTACCCGATTCTACTGCTATTTTGCCGACTGCCACTTTCTCTACTGCTGTTTCTACCTTTTGCTGAATAGAGCCCAGAATCTCTGAGATATCCGTTGAAGCAACGTGTGCGTTCATCGCAAGCTTCCGAATCTCGCCAGCAACCACGGCAAAACCTTTGCCATGTTCCCCAGCTCGAGCAGCCTCGATGGATGCATTGAGCGATAGCAGATTCGTTTGATTGGCAATGTCAGCAATCATTGTCACGATATTACCGATTTTCACATTTTCTTCATTCACTTCATTCATGATGTTCGACGTTTCCGTCACGATCACGGTAATATCCTTGATTTTATGCGTCAAATCTTCCATTTGATTCTTGCCTTCATTCGTCATGCGGGCTGTATCCCGGGATCTACTGCTCATCGTGTCCGATGCGGAAGAGGTCATCTCCACCGTCTCATTCACTTCTTGGATAGCCGTTGTAATGTCTGTAATGGAAGTTGCTTGAGATTCAATACCGATGGAGATCTCCTGGAAAGCCGCAACGACTTCTTCTGTGATTCTGCCGGTAACGGAGGCATTTTCATGAAGCGTATTACTGGAAGTTCCCAGCGTCTCTGTTGTCGTACGGACACCTGTCAGAACCTCTTCCGTCTTCATGCGTGACACCTCAGACTCTCGAGCGCTCTGGGCTACACGTCTCAATAATCTGCTTCCTATCTGACCTTGACCAATAAGCGCAACAATCGTTAGCACATAAAAAGCATTGATCGCAATGTAGTCAATTGGACCTGACAAGGTGGAAAAGAAGTAGTTCAAATTAATGATTCCGATCACGCCATTTAGTAACATCGGCCTATAATCCATATACAAGGAGACCAGTGCTAAACTTAAGTACAAGATAAGCATACTGGATAGTGTGGTATTATGCGTCATAAAGAAATATGAAATCACATTAAGCCCTATTGCAATGATATACTTGGTATATGTGACCCCGATTTTTCTCCAGATCAGCAACGTACAAATTAGCGCGATAGGCGCTCCAAAAGCCAGCAGTGTCGTTACAACTCCCATGGATTTATAGGAGGTTCCCACTCCTAACACCAAACATGCCCACAATAGCTTCACCATTAATCCATTTCTTTTATGTAGTTCCAGCATCTGTGCCGTCATCTGGTCATCCCTCCTCTTTTTCTACAAAAATAGACATTTTGTTACATGATTCAACATTAGCAAGGTAAATTCCTTCTTTTCCCATGCCGAAAACGTTATCTCTACATAGAAGTTGACTTCTTGTCCCCATCGAAACTACAATATGTAGTGTATGACGGATTATAATATAAAGGAGCTCATATCAAATGGACAATTCCACCATGCAGAACGGACTGGATATTACTGCAATTTTGCTTTATATAGGGGCAGCCCTTTTCATTTTGGCCATCATAGGTTATGTGCTTGCCGCTAAGACGAACAAAGCGAACACGAGCAAGCTGAAAAAAGTCGAGAAACAAGCTCTGCAAAAAAAGCGCAAGACATGGATGATTCTCTCCCATACCCTTTTGATTCTGGCAGTCTGCTCTTTGGGAACTTCTCTGATCCAATCCTCGTCCAATAAATATAGCGTTGAAAAGCTTAATTACAACGCGCCTATCGAGGTCACGACGGATAAGGATTACGGGCGCGGTCACGATGAGGGCATGCTGACCTACGAGATGAAAATCCCAACTTCTGGCACGCACAGTCCGCATGATTTGAAGTTCGGATTTTACAAGGAAAGACCTACGTATGCGATGCTTGTCCATAATTTGGAGCACGGCGATATCATCATCTATTACCATCCAGATGCACCTCAAGAGCTCAAGGATCGCCTCGAATATTTAAGTCATTTCAAGCAAGCGGGCGCTGGTGTGCTGGCTGTTGCTAATGCAGATGTACCCAGCGATAAAGAGGTTGTCGTAACCGCTTGGACGAAGACGATGCAGCTTGCCAAGTTTGACGAAGCCAGCGTTGGCACTTTCATCTACCAGAATATCGATAAAGGTCCTGAAAAGATCCCGCCTGAAGTGCGTCGTGGCGGCGGAACGATGTAATCGAAGGCTAATTGCTGCTATTTTCGGACGGTTTCGCGGTCAGAGACCAAATCAGTTGGCACTAGTCCAGTCAATCTTTTGAACACACGATAAAAATATGACGGGTCATTGTACCCGATGAAATCGGATATTTCCGTCACCGTTAATGCCGAGTGCCTGAGCATGTATACAGCCGTTTTGATCC
>NZ_JBFTQB010000026.1:0-16147 GCF_056398785.1 Paenibacillus sp. 01T422
ATACAACAGGCGCCGGCGACAGCTTCGTCGGCGGCATGCTCTTTCAGCTGGCGTCGCTTGGCGTGACGCCTGCGAACATGGTTGACGCGCTAGCTGAAGCTGGCGTCGCCGAGCGCGTTTTTGGCTTTGCCAACCGCGTGGGCGCTATCACGACAACGCGTCGCGGTGCGATTCCTGCACTTCCAACGCTTGCGGAAGTGCAATGATTTTTTTTCGTAATTTATGTTGAAATATGGAAGATTCTATGATATTTTTAATGAGCGAAGAACGCAGATTTCGGATGAATGTCCGAGAGCTGCGTTTTTTTGTTTTTTATAGTCGATGGAGGTGAGATTTTGAATCGCAGGAGAAGCCTGCTTATTGCTGTGGTGGCTGCTGTTATGGCGGCAATGCTCGTGTATGGGGTATACGTGCTGCAGGTTAATCAGGTTGAGATGCAGCAGACGGTCCCGGTCGTTGTTCCCAAAGATTTCATTCGTGCAGGAGTCCTCATACGTGAGGATATGGTGGAGCTTCGACCTGTTCAAAAGGGAAGCTACACATCAGGTATGCTGACTAGTCTAAGCGAGATTATTGGGCAGGAAACGCTGATACCGCTTGGCACGAAGGAGCCTGTTTTGAAATGGAAGGTAAACCGCTATCATATGCTTCCGAATGAGCGGCAGGCAACCTTCCAAATGCCTAAAGAATATTTGCTGTCGGTATCTAACGGTATTCGGGCCGGAGATCGTGTTCGTATGTATGTCTCGGGTACTGATGGTACTGATGCTGGCAGTTCACGCAGGCTTTTTGAAGAAAAAGAAGTTACAGTTGCTTCTGTAAAATCATCCGCGAATGTGGAAGTCGACAATCCCAAAAATCCAAATCTGATATCCAAGGTGGAAGGAGATAAGGAGAAAATGTATGCTTCCCGCTTGGAAGCTAACGGGGCAATTGACCAAATCAACTTGAATCTAACCGAAAATGAGTGGCTGGAGATTGATCGTTTATGCAGCTCGAAGAAAGCAAAGCTGGTGATTGCTTTCAGTTCCTCTTCGATTTTGACTGGAGAATGAGAGATAAGGAGGGATGAGGTATGAATATTGGATTACTTTCAACAGATGAAAGATTAATAGACGAAATTATTCATGTCGTTTATAGAAAACCATTGAACTGGATGATTTCATCATCATCAGTAGATTTAATCAGCAATTTAGCGGAGTTAACTTTTTCACATGTGATTATTTCGGATCGTGAACTTGATTTCGGTAGTTTGGAGGAGTTTCTTGAAGGGTTGCAGCAAGTAAAACCAGACTTGAAAATCATTGTTTTGCTCTCCAATTATCATGATGTGACGATCAACGAGAAGTATGTGAAAATGTGCAAACTTATGAGGTTGGACTACATTCAGCCGGGGCGCAGTACCGCAGTCATTGCTGATGACATTCGGGCTTGGGTAGATGGGTTCGGGGGAGATCTAAGATACCAGCAGCCTGTAGGTAAGTTAGTTACTTTTATTGGGTCCACACCAAATATAGGGACGACTTTGGCCTCTTTTGGTGTGGCATATTCGCTGGCAGCGGAGACGTCACAGAAGGTAGGGTATGTATGCTTGAACCTAAAAAGCTCTAAGCTCCATCGTTATTTAGGGAGAGATGAGAACGGGTTTACGCTGGATGGCTTGCGCGCGGAGCTAAAAGCTCAAAGCTTGACGCCGGAAAGGCTGCTGCTCGTTTGTGATAAACCCAAGGAAACCCACGGTCTGTATGTCCTCTATGGGAATATGCTGCGCGAGCAAGCGGAGTTCTTTTCGCCATCAGAGATCATACATTTGCTGCGTGTTGCCCGGAGGGCCTTTGATATTTGCGTCATAGAGGTTAATGCCTATTGGGACAATGCGGCGACTGTTTGCGGGTTATTGGAAGCTGACAGCAAGGTTGTCGTTACGACAGCGGATATTGCTCATTTTCAGGAAGATTTTTCGCGGTGGATTAGGCAGGTTGGTTCGGTTTTTGGTTTGCAGCCGGATGGTTTTGAGTTAATGGCCGTTCAGACAGAACGTCAATCGAAGCATAATGAGTTTACGATTAAAGATATTCGCAAGGAAACTCAGCTGCATTTGATCGGACAGATTGSTAAACATGGAGACGCGCTTTCTCGTTGTAATCAAGGCAAGCTGCTCGACATGCTGACCCCAGGTCATCCGATGTATGAGGAGGTTAAGGCTGTAGCGGCCAAATTAGCCGACTTGTATAAGCTGCCCAGGAAGGAGACGGTACGACAAATTACATGGCTGCAGAAGCTGATGACAGGGAGAAAAACGGCAAGTTAATGACATGAAAGCGGGGTGAAAGGAGTGAATGAGGAAAGGTTTTCGATTATTACTTACATGCACGAACGAAAATTGAAGGAAAAGGTCGTAGATACAGGAACATACGCGGGGAGCAGCTGCAGCATAGAGAAAATGGTTAGATTAGAGACAGGAACTAGAGATAGTTGCAGCGATTCAAGAGAGGGGGCTGGTGGAGAGTCCACACAGGAAGATGTGATTTTTGATCAGTGGGTACAGGATATACGAAGTGAGCTCGTGACGATGAAAGGCAGGACTGAGGCAGAGAAACAACTGTATAATGAGACGCTTAATCGCGCCATTCTTGGTTATGAGGAGGATCGAGGGAAGCTGCTTGCCGTTATTCATGACCTCGTTTCCAAAAGAAGGCTTACTGGTATGCCTCCACGGACCAGTGGATATACGACTTTGCCAGAGGCGATTTTTGCCGAAATTATCGGAATGAATGTACTGGAGCTAGTATTGAAGCATAAGGAGGGACTTGAAGAGATCCAGGTTGTGGGGAGGCAGATTTTTGAGGTGCGTAGCGGGAACGCGATCCCATCTACTTATGCGCTACCTTCTGTACGTGAATTAGAAAGAATTCAACAAAATTTGGTGCTTTTTAACAATGATACGCTGAATCCTAGAAAGCGCTGGGCCGAGGTTGTGCTGCGCGATGGATCACGAGTGACGATGACCGGCTTCGGATTTACGGCTGAACCGACTTTGACGATTCGTTTTTATACCGTAAAGAGATTCGACTTGGCGACTCTAGCTTCTGCGGAGCTGGCCACGATGAATCATCGAATGGAGCAATTGATTCGGTGTTTAATCCATTCTTATTTTAACATAGTCGTTATTGGCCCCACGAATTCAGGTAAAACCAATCTTATTAAAGCGATTATTGCCGAAATGGATCATAACGAAAGGATTATTACGATTGAATCGCGATTTGAATTAAATTTGAAGCGTGATTTTCCGTATAAAAATATCGTCGAATACGAAATTGACGAGGAAGATCCGAGACATTCCGGCTTGCAGGCTTTTAAGTTGGCATTAAGGCAATCACCCAAACGGATTTGTCACGCTGAAATTCGGGACGAGGATGCGAACCTGTATGTCAGGGCATGTACGAGAGGTCATGAAGGCAGCATTACTTCCGTTCACGTAAGTGAACTTGAGGATGTTCCTGATGCGATTACGGACATGTGCATGCTGGATGGCAGGGGAATGGACCCTTTGCGTTTGACGAAGCGGATCACGACATTTGTGACACAAATCGGGATGGAGATGGCGGTAGTCCACGGGAAAAGGAAGATTGTGCGGATCGTCGAATATCGGTACGAAAATGAGGAGGTTTGCGTGACGGAACTCGCAGCTTATGACAAGTCGACAGAGGAATGGAAATTTCCCGGGAAATTGTCGCAACCTGCATCGCGGAAAATCAGTAAGGCTGACCATGAGGGGCATGCTTTGTTGACGAAGCTCGGATTTATTGAGAAAGAAGGCGAGTAGGCATGATTTTTGCTACATATGCCTTTCTAGCGTTGCTGTTTATCGTCGTATTCCTGGCTGTGCGATCCATTTTACATGTATTAATCCGACAGCGCAAAGCCAGATTTAGGCTGCATTATGTCAAAATGTCTTCGTTCGGCAATCGTTTCAGCGCATATTTGGGCAATAGAAGTCGATTGATTAAGCATGTAAAGGAGATGATGGAATCGGTCGAATTAGGCATGAGTTTGCAAACGATGCTGGTGGTAACTTTTGTCTTATTTTTAGTTGGTGTTTTAGCGGGAATCTTGTATTTTCAATCGGTAAAAGGGGTTTTAATTTTGACCTGTATCTGCGTGTCTCTGCCCTACGTGCTGCTTCGGCTTAAACTGGTCAGTGTCAGGCTGCAGACCCGACTGGAGTTTCTCCCAGCTGTAGAAGTATTTTATCAGTACTATATGGTAGATCCTCATAAAAACATGAAAATGGCGCTGAAATATTGTTTGGAGGAAAACCGTATTTTGTATCCGATTAAGCCTGTATTTGAACAGCTGTATCGTAATTTGATGACACAAAGAGACAAGGAGGAGAGCCTGCGCATTTTTTCACTCACATTGGGTCATGCATGGGCGGAGTATTTCATTGGTATTATGCGTGTGGCCTTGACGGAGGGAAGTTTTGTTGGTGACAGTTTCAAAGAACTAATCATCGACATGCGAAAAGCGCAGCGATCCGATCAAATGGAAAGAAATCGACTTTTGGAGATTCGGATTGCCAATTTTACACCGATTTTGTTTCTTGCTTTATTTTTGTTCATTAATTTCAAAGTAAACGCTGACAATGCCTATTTATACTATATTTTGGACCCTGGCGGACGAAATATGATTCTGGATGCCCTTTTGCTCATATTCGTTTCTTTTATTATGGGGATTTATCTTTCAATGCGGAGAATGTGAGGGTGTGAGGGTTTATTGAAATGATTCAGATTGCATCCAATGTGCTCCTATTTGTGCTTATCATGACGGTCGTTTATCACGGCATTATGCTTGTGCCTGTCCGGGCAAATAGGTGGAGGACGTCGCAAGTTATGAACGTGCTTCGGGAGAAAAAGCTTCCTGACTGGTTGTTCAAATGCTTAGGGCTAAAGGCAAAGATTATTGAAGCGAAGCGCCAGCTGCTGCTAGGCTGTGGCATTCGGGTGAATGCAGATCTCTATGAAGGCGGTAGAAGAATACTGTTAGGTGCAGCCTTTCTAATAGGGACTTTAGGGTATGCTGGCTTGCAGCATCCAGTACTAACTTTATTTATTGAGCCTATCTATGTCTTAACCGGGGCGGCCTGCATGTTGCTATTTTTGTTTTATGATAAAAAAGTGCTGGCTCAGTTGAAGGAAAAGAGGGCAAATCGCATCGTGCGGGAAATTTACGTCATTAGTCATCATCTGCTTTATTACAATGATTCCCATATGAGTTTGCACGCTAAGTTATCTTTATGCGCCGCTCAAACTCGTTCGATCCGGATGCAGTTCGGGCTGCTGCTCAATGAATGGTATCAAGGCTCGGAAGCGGCAATTGCCCAGTTCAAAATAAGGTTGGGAACGGACGAAGCACATAGCTTCGGGGAGACCTTGAATGTGCTCAGATTGAATGAGCATGTCAGTTATTACGAGCTGCTCAAGCAAAGGATTCAGGACTACAAAGAGAAGATGGAATTAGTTCGGGAGAGTAAAAAAGAGGCAGTTTCTTATGTGTTGTTTGTGCTTGCGGGACTGCCGATCTTGAATACGTTTCGGGTGTTTATGTACCCATGGGTTGCCGAAGGTCAGCGATTATTTCATGCAATTAACTAAAGGAGTGGCGCGTTATGAGAAATATTTTAGTTACCGTTATGATGCTGATTGTGGTTGCTTTCCTCTTCACATCGATTGTTAATGATGGATCGACAGGATTAAGGCGGAATATCTCGACGCATGGCACACAAGCAAATACGGATATTACGGCATTGAGGCCTTAATGTAGGGGGCAGGCTGTGAGATCGATTTTGGTGACAGTGATGCTTATTATGGTTGTAATTATTATTTATAACAATGTGGTTGGAGGAAATACGGGAACGCGCAAGCAGGTGAGTAGTGGCGGTGCCAGAATTAATGGAACGATAGAACGGATTGATCCATGAAGCAGTTATTGGTGTTCGTTTTACTTGTAACTATGTTTTGTTGGTTCATGTTTGCTCCTGTGTATAAACATGTCGTCATTGTTCGCCAGGCTGTTTTACAAAAAGAGGTTGATTATTTGCTGGAAATTGGTGCTAACGGCAGGCATGGGTACATTGATAATTTGATGATTCAAGAATCCAGGACTCGTATGGGGGAAAGGGGATTTATGCCAGGGGATCTTGTCTATACGGTCGAAACCACAACAGGGACAGGAGGAACGAATGCTAGTGCTCCTGTTTGGAGGGGAGTGGGGTTGCGATTGAAGCTGACCTACCCGTATCATAGGCTTTTTGTTATTGATGAATTGGTGGGGATCACTGTCCCTGCGGAAACAGATCGTATGGGGGCCAGCGGCATGAAGATGAGTGAGTATGTACCTTGAAGGTTGAGGGGATGTTGTGTATAAGCTGCTATTCATGGCGCTGATGAGTGTAGTGTTTATGTCGATGTATGCGCTGCAAACGGATGAAGAGCTCGCTATGCACACGCTTTTTCATGGGAAGCATGCGCTTAACCGTGCGGTGCATGCGGCGGCTCAGCAAAGTGATCAAGTGAAGCTGGCTGAGGGCATCCATGCCATAGATGAGAGCAGGGCAAAGGCTGTGGCACTGCAATATTTACAGGCAAATTTAAGGCTGGATGCGGCGAATGGTCCGCTGCCGGGCACTTTTCTACAGGATGAGGTGGTGGTGGAGTTATTTAAGATCGTTAATGAAGGGGAGGTGTTTCCTTATACCTATACGAATTCCGCTTATGGTTATTCGGTTACGCTAGACCGACCAGGGGTGATTATGTTTATTCGTTTGAAATTTCCGAGAACGTATACGGTTTTGCAGCCTATAACCTGGAGGATTAAGTGTTCGGCAGAAATGGTATTTTGAATGTATAATAGCAGATGAGGTGTACATTCTTGGAGTTGTGAGGAGAGGTACGAATGACGATTTTCCAGCAAAGGCAGCAGTGGCTTCAGGGTGAGATGATCAAACGAGGATGGTCCGGCTTCCTGGTCACCCATCATGTGGATATATATTATTACTGCGGCTCGATGCAGACGGGGTATTTGTTCATCCCCGCGGAGGGCGAGGCGTTGTACCTCGTTCGCCGGAGTTTGGTCCGAGCGGAGGAGGAAGCGTCAGCGGACGTGGAAGCGCTGGGATCTTGGAAGACGCTGGCTGAGCGTCTTCGCGCGCGCTGCGCGAGCGGGCTAGCTGCGGCGGATGCGGCGCTGCGGATTGCGACTGAGCTGGACGTGTTACCCGTCCAGCTGTATGGGAAGCTCCAGGCGGCGCTGCCCGGCGCGGCCTGGGAGGACGGCTCGCTGCTCGTGCGCGAGCAGCGAATGATCAAATCGCCGGACGAAGTCGCGGCGATTCGGGGGGCGGCGCGCGTTGTCGACGCGGCGCTGGAAGCGGTCATCCCCCACATTCGTGAGGGGATGGCGGAGTTTGAGCTGATGGCGCTCATCGAGCATCAGCTCCGGCTGCGCGGGCACMAAGGGCTGATGCGCATGCGCGCGTACAATTCCGAGTTAATCACCGGAATGGTCGCGACAGGCGCGGCGGCAGCGGTGCCCACTTATTTTGACGGGCCGGCCGGGGGCACGGGGCTCCACCCGTCCAGCCCGCAAAGCTCAGGCCGCGCGCTGCTTGTGCGCGGCGAACCGATCCTCGTCGACATTGGCTGCATGGTCGACGGGTATTTGATCGATCAGACGCGTACGCTTGTGATCGGCGATTTGGACCCTGAGCTGCAGCAGGCTTACGACGTGGCGGAGCAGGTGCTCCGCGCCACGGAGGCTAAGCTGCAGCCGGGCATGATTGCCGAGCATCTGTATCTGCTCGYGCTGGATCAAGTGCAGGAAGCGGGGCTGAGCGCCCACTTCATGGGGTACGGCGCCGACCAAGTGAAGTTCCTTGGTCACGGCATTGGGCTCGAGATCGACGAATTGCCGGTTCTCGCCAAGGGTTTCAAATACCCGTTGGCGCCTGGCATGGTCATCGCGATCGAGCCGAAGTTCACTTTTCCCGGACGCGGAGTGGTCGGCGTTGAGGATACGTACCTGATTACGGACAGCGGCTGGGAGAAGCTGACCATTACGAGGGAAGGTATTATCCGAGTTTAGGTTTAGGATTAAAGTAGCCATATAGTACAAAGAGGCTGTCTCGAAAGTAGAAATTCCTACTTGTGAGACAGCCTTTACTTTGTGTCGATCTATCATATAATTCGTATTATTCAAGTGCGGGAGTGAACTAGAGTGCGCTATTTGAGCCTAAATCGGCTAATTGCAGTTCCCTGCGGAACTGTAGGGTCTTATTTGCCTCGGGGTGGCCTCATCTCGCTTAAAACCGCGAGAATAGCGGATCACAGTTCCGTTTGCTTTGCCAATTGGTCGTTCTCAGCGGAAATAACGGACTATAGTTCCCTTTTATCCTAAAAGTCATGGTCGCGAAGTTAGATCTTCTCGATGACTTTGTCAATCAGGCCATACGTCTTCGCATCCGCGGCATCCAAAAAGTAATCGCGGTCCGTATCCAGCTCGATCTTCTCGATCGGCTGTTTCGTCGTTTCTGCGAGAATACGGTTAAGTGTGCGGCGTGTTTTGAGAATATGCTGAGCGCGAATATGAATGTCGCTAGCTTGCCCTTGAGCACCGCCCCAAGGTTGGTGGATCATGACTTCAGCGTTTGGAAGGGCAAAACGCTTGCCTGGCGCACCGGCTGCCAGAAGTACCGCGCCCATGGATGCGGCCATTCCCACACAAATAGTAGAAACATCAGGTTTGATGAAATTCATCGTATCAAAGATAGCCAATCCGGCTGACGTTGAACCGCCGGGGGAGTTAATGTAAAGCGAAATATCTTTCTCAGGATCTTCAGCGGAAAGAAACAATAGCTGGGCAATAATAGCATTGGCTACTTGATCATTCACTTCTGTTCCTAAGAAGACAATTCTGTCTTTAAGCAAACGGGAATAAATATCGTAAGAGCGCTCTCCGCGCGCAGTTTGTTCAACAACCATAGGTATGAAGCTCATAGGATTCATCCTTTCTATTTTGAGAGTAGCTTATCGTGTTAAGATGCGGCTCTGCTTTGTACAGTGTGACGGTAAACAGGCTGTTTCTGGCCAAAACCAGAGGAAATGATGAGAAGACGGACAGGTTCCTCGCTCTGAGAATGGAATTCACGGACGATGACGGTAGCTTCTGACTCAGATAAGCTCTGGCGACGATAATCGTCGATGGAGATTACTTGGCTGTCTGTTTTGTTAGGAACTACGCGCTCTACAGGGCGCTCCCAAGTGATAACAGGTGCTCCTGGCACGGTGTTCTTCTGTTCTCTTTTTGATCCTTTTTCTTGCTCTTGTTCATGTTCTTGACTCATCGCAGGCGTCCTCCTCATTCTTTCGGTTTCGGATACACGGCTAATAATACTTGATAGGCTTCATTCTCGTCTTTACCGGCAGCGTAGCGTTCTACCAACTGCTGTACCATGGCAGCATATTCCTCAATGAAGGCCTGTCGCTGATGTTCACCAGACAAATGAACTTGCAGCTGCAGCGTAGCACTGGGGATTTCTTCACCAACATCAGATTGCTCCATGAGAAGCATGGCGTCACGTCTAATTCTCTCTGAAGCTGTGACAAGATGGGCGAGCGAACTTTGGTCCTTCAGCTTTTGCACGGTTTCGGGCTTCATGCTTAAGCAATCAGCTAGCACGAAGGTTTTGGCAATGGATCTGTACAGCACCTCTACCAGATTGCGCACTTGACGCGTGCCGACTCGCTGTACCAAACCCGCTTTTTCCAGAGCTTTCAAGTGATAGTTGATCCGCTGCGCGGTCTCGCCAAGCGTTCGAGCTACTTCAGCCGCTGAGCCAGGTTCGAGGAGCTGCGCGATAATCTCCCCACGGATGGGGTTAAGCAGCACAGTAGCTTGCTCGGGTGACTCGATGTAATACCTCTCTTGAATATCGTTTAGCATGGAGAGGATGCCTCCAGTACAATGATTATGTTACGTAAAAATATTTTATTACGTTGGAGAGGGAAAGTCAATGGGCGGTTAGAAATGATGAACGCCAAACAACAGAAGTGGTACGGGGAGACCTTTACACATAGGGTCTCCTTTTTTTCATGGATGAATATTTGGAATTGTCTTTTACTTAGGCAGTTTGAATTGGAACGCGGTTTCTTGATACGGAATGCTTGACATTTCAACGGTGCCCTGATACGTTTCAGCAATCTCCTTCACAATGGAGAGACCCATGCAGAGTCCTTGGCCTGTTCTTCCGCCGCAGCGATAAAAGCGATCGAAAATGTATGTAATCTCGATCCTCGGGATAAGGGTTACCTAGCATTTTGGCGCGGGGAAGCGATGTTCAAAATGATTCGCGTAAAGTTGCTCTAGTGAAATTTCAAGCATCGCCCGGGGTCATTCATTTTATCGATTAAGTACCGCCCGAACGAGGGAAAGCTCTTCTCATCAGATTGGACAAGAAGAGCAGGGAGTACGTCAACCCTATCGGATAAGCACTGCTCAAAGTCATGTTCCGCGTCAGGTCCGTACACGACCCCATCACGATCTACATTATTAATAATTAATGGTAGAATGATAAAGAGTCAATAATAGTATTTATATAAATATGAATGGGTCACGAAGGAGGATTGGACAACATTCCACCAATGGAAGGAATCGAATTACGGAAGTTGATGAATGGGACTACAATCGATATTTCTTCTTTTCTGCAAATCGCCCTAACACTGACGGATGTGGTCTATACCTACCACAAACGGGATACGATTATCGGGAATTTGAACCCGGCAGGCGTTCGAATTCAATTAGAGAGAAAGCTTGCCGAGCTTACCGATATTCGTATAACCGATTACGCTTACCTATCTCCAGAACAAACGGGTAGGATCAATCGTACTCCTGAGAAGTGCAGCGACCTGTATGCGTTAGGGATGGTTTTATACGAAATGCTTGCAGGGAGCCTGCCATTTCGAGCACTGAGCAAGGAACAATGGGTGCATGCCCATCTTGCCATGATGCCGATTCCTCTGAGCGAAATACGTCCGGAAATTACGGGCCCTCTCGAAGGTATGATTATGAAACTTTTGTCGAAGATGCCCGAGGAACGCTATCAGAGCGCTCACGGTTTGATAGTCGATATACAGCGATGTATCTCTTCTATAGAAGAGACAGGTGGAATTGTTCCCTTCGAGATTGCCCGTGCAGACGATGACAGCCGCTTTCAGCTCCCGAACAGCCTCTTCGGACGCGAGGCGGAAGAGGTTCAGCTCTCCAAAGCTGTAGAACAGGCTCGTGCCGATTCATGCGCATTTGTCATTGTGTCTGGAGGGGCAGGTAGCGGTAAGACCGCGCTCGTTCAACAGCTTCAAGGTTCGGTTATACGGGCAGGTGGCCGCTTCATTGCGGGCAAATGCGATCTGATGAATCGGGATATTCCGTTCTCATCGATACTGGAAGCGCTTCGAAGATTGATTCGACAAGTGTGGAGCGAATCTCCAGAATCCATCGCAAAACTTAAAGTACGGTTAACGGAGGCATTAGGCCGCAGAGCGGGTGTTATTACACAACTTTTACCGGAAGCGGAGAAGCTCCTTGGTAAACTTCCTTCGGTAGAAATGCTGGGTCCTGCAGAAGCGGCCATTCGTTTTCGTCTGCTGTTTCCTATTTTCATACAAATGTTTGCCGACAGCGAGCATCCCCTTGTACTCTTTCTGGACGATCTGCAATGGGCGGATTCTGCTACGATGGATACCCTTCGTACAGTTGCACAAGACCCCACTTTACATGGTTTATTATTGATAGGTGCATTCCGGGAAGAGGCAGCGCCGCATCAGATAGCGATCGAAGATCCCCTAGAAACGGCAACCGCATGGATAGAAAATTCATTCCCCCGGCATACAACTTCAACTTTGCTTAACGTGCAGCATATTGCGCTCGATCCTCTGACCTATATCGACGTTAGACAATTCGTATCACATATCGTTAAGGAAAATTCGGCTCGTATTCGGTTGTTAGCGGAGTCGTTATACCACCGCACAGGTGGGAATCCGCTCTATTTACACCGTCTTCTGGACGGTTTGTACCGTGAAAAAAAGCTGTATTATGACGAGGAGAAATCCAATTGGGCCTGGGATGCAGCAGTAGTTAAGCAAATACCGGAAGACCCCGACATTTTGCATTTGATCGGTACTCGTATCCGCATGCTGCCATCCCATATCATTGAACTGCTAGCCGTAGCGGCGGCTATCGGGCATCGATTCCGACTGTCGACTGTCGCTGCGGCAAGCGGGCACACGATGACTCATGCGAAACGGCTTTTGCGTGTAGTCACGGAAGAGGGATTAATCTCACAAGAGAATGATTTCAGTGAAGCGGATACAGACGAGGTTTTCTACACCTTTCTGCATGACCGAGTGCAGCAGGCCGCTTATCAGACGATTCACGAAACACAGCAAGCAGATCTACATCTAAAGATCGGACGTTCGATGGGCAGCCTTGCATCGGAGAGCCCTGACGATTGGATATTTGATCGGGTATATCACTTGAATCTGGGTAGCGAACGAATGACAAGCCAAGCAGAGAAGAGGGAGCTAGCTGCTTATAATCTCCAAGCCGCTTTGAAGTCGAAGGCTTCCACGGCTTTTGCCACCGCCAAGAATTTCCTGGAAAAAGGCATGCGTCTTGTCGAGAATGATGAGCAGGGGCAGAATTCTCTAGCGTATCGTTTAATGCTGGAACTGCCCGTGTGCGAATATATGTGCGGAAGCGTCGACCGCGCGGAAGAGTTGCTGGATCAGCTACTGCTCCGCACCGTAGGCATGGTCGAGCGCTCCCGTATTTACCTGATTCAAATCTCCATGTATGCCTATCTCAAAAAAGATCGAACGGCCGTTGCTATTGGATTCAAGGCGCTTGAGGAAATCGGATTTCCTCTGCCGGCGAAACCCTCCAATGCCCTGATCAAGGAAGAAATGCACCTGTTACAGATCGCATTGACTAGCATGTTTAACGAACCGGAGCCTGTGCCAAGCGATGATCCCCATCACATTGCAATGTCCAATCTGGTCATGGCGATATCGACATCGGTATTTTCATTAAGTAATAAACGATCCTTCGTGTTATTTTCCAGATTTATTCGATTCAGCCTGAAGGTTGGAAAAGGAAGTAGCGAGGCTTTTGCGTATATCCTCGCGTTTTACGGTGTCATCATTCTTGGAAATAAGAGCGTTGCAGCCCCAATAAGTCGTCAGTGCATGGATGCTGCGTTCCGAATAGCGTCATCTTTCGAAAGTACGGATTTGTTATGCAAGCTGAGCTACTTCAGGGGAATCGCTAGACTACTACACCAACCGGAAGAAAGTATCGCGCATTTCGAGCAATCGATGCGTTATGGAATGGAATCCGCGAATTTGGTCTTTGTTAGCCTAGTGGCGTTTACATGTGCGGTCACCCATACTGGAGATTTACATACATTGTCTGCACGGATAACGAAATATGAAGATCTGTCAAGGCAGCTTCTAGATGAGGTCGCGAAGAACGCTTTTCGTATCTCGCGGTGGTATATCGCCCAATTGCAGGGTGGTGACGGCGAGGGCGAGGAAGTCGTATTGCCAGTGCAGAATGATCGATTCAAAGGGACTATGAATAACGAAGTTTCTCATATCCATACCTGTAAAATAGAAATCGCTTATTTGTTCGGACGGTACAAAGAAGCCCTGGAGTGGATAGAACAAGGGGAGTTCAATACCGCCAGACAGAATTGGTTGCAAGCTCGCAAGCAACATGTTTATCATGCGCTTACGCTTGCCGCTAGATATACCGAAGCGCCGACCGAGGAACGCCCAGGTATTCGGGGCAAGCTGAAGAAGTTATTGCGGGTCATGAAGCAATGGTCCGGATACTATGGACAGAACACTTCGGTCTGCCTGCTCGTCTCGGCCGAGTTGTACAGGATTGACGGGAATTCGGTTGCTGCCGCCAAAGGGTACGATGATGCGATCCGCGAAGCGCGAAGCCAAAAAGACAGGTTGATGGAAGCGATTGCTTGTGAACGAGCTTCCGTATTCTATAGGGAAGCGGGAAGTCGGAACGGAGCGGACGTGTTGATGGCGGATGCCTGCATTGCTTATTCGGCTTGGGGCGCTTCAAGAAAAGCACAGAGGTTGCGAGAGGATTACCCGGATCTACGGTTCTCAGGCGCCCAATCGCAATCGCAAGAAGACGGAATAGTGGCTAAAAGATTAGATGGATTTGAAAAGGAGCGCGAGAGGGCACCGACAATCGGCGATGAGAATGTGTTCATTAGACAAATTTCGGAATGGTCGAGTACGGAAAATAGCGAGGATGTGATGCATCATTTCCTGGAATCGGCGATTAGTTATTCAGGTGCGGAGAAGGGATACGTGTTAACCAGTCACGAAGAGGGCATTACGATAGAGGAGCAGGCGGGCGTTTATAAGAATGTTCGAAATGAGGTTTCATTCATAGAGACTATCGTACGTTATGTCGCCCGGACTGGGGAACCGGTTGTGTTGGGAAATGCTTCGCGAAGCCTATTTACGACGGATTCCTATGCTCATCACAGTCTCCCGCTATCCATCCTTTGTATGCCGGTTCTTTTTCCGGAGCAGTCGCGGTCGTCCGTTCTGTATTTGGAGAATAACCTCCTCCCTGGCGTGTTCTCTACGAAGACACTGGAGGTGCTAGATCTCATGATCGCCCGAATGGTGTATTTGAGATCATTCAACCTTTGGCGTCAACAGATTAGAGATTCAAACGATATCGCTAGCCCTTCCACATTGCCTGTCCAAGATTCGCTGCCGCTTGTCGAAACGCTGACGACGCGCGAAATGGAAATGCTGTACGCATTGGCGGATGGCTTGTCTAACAAGGAAATCGCTTATCGGTTTGGGTTAACGGAAGGTACGGTCAAGAGTTACGTCTTCAACTTATACGGTAAGCTTGGGGCGAAACGACGAGCTCAGGCGATTGCGCGCGCAAGGGAAAGAGGATTATTAGAGTAGATAAATGGAATGAATAAAAGATAAGCCAACAATTGGAGCAGATAGATGCTCTATTATTGGCTTATTTTTTTTGCGCGGAGCTAACTTTCGTTAGTACCCTTGAGTTTCACGTAGGAGATATACTTAATCTTGAAAAGTACACATGGCTAGAAGGAAGTATTCATGAGAATGTATGAAGCGATGTCCAATTATTAACTGATCTTAAAGGAGGGTTAATGGAGACATACGGTTGGGATACAGTCTACAGTATTAATATTAACCGTGTTAATTCAGTTCTTGCTGAAAACATGAACACACTTCCACAACTAATTGACTATTCTACCGAAATTGAAGGCATGCATTCACACATTCAATGTAATTTAGCACCTTGGGAAATCGTCAAAGGAGGCTCAGGAAAGCTTCTTCACTTAAAAATCCCCATCGTAAACGGTATGCTGCAAATCAGCTCAAATTCTAAAGAAATATCAAATGTCGATGTTATTGTTCAGGTTTCCTTGCAGTTTCTTCCTTCCAATATCGACCCGTCGAAGCACGAACTGATGTTTAATATTTCTGAGCTTGGCGCTATCGGAAGCAAGAAAGAAGGTGCAGTCTCCCCAGTCACAGTTATAGATAGGGCCGGTTGCCTGAGTGAAACAGCAAAAAATATTGTACTATGGTTAGTTGCAAAATATTTGGTAGAACGCGCATCAATAATCAGCTATGTTTTTGCACAAATAAATTATGTCAAGCCTGGTACAGATACCTGGTTATCACCTAAACAATGTACCTATGCATATGTTGAGAGCCAAGAAGGAAATGGCTATCTTTCCATCCTTTCTGTAACTACGGACAGAGATATGAGCGGGCTTCCTCTTCTTGTTGATCCAAGTATGATGTCGGAGAATGCAAATGCCGCATATTTGATATCAAAAGATATGATATTGCAAAATATCATTATGCCGATGTTGCCATCCATGTACCCTGGCTCAAGACCTCATGGTTTTTACATGAATTCCAATCACTGTATTGTAAATAGTGGCAGCTTGGGAACACCTCCTGTAACCGCAGGATTAATTACCTATTACCCGCGGATAACC
>NZ_JBFTQB010000027.1:0-16009 GCF_056398785.1 Paenibacillus sp. 01T422
CAATAATAAATGCTTCCAAGGGATCGCATTAGATTATAAGAGATTTATGTCGGACGCAATCTTAGAATGTTATCAGGGCGAGTACGACACGATTAAATCGATCACTCCGGATATTAAAATCACGTCGAACATATGGGGACTATTTAACGGTCTGGATCTTAAGAAATGGGCTGACCATATGGATGTTGTTTCATGGGACAGCTATCCCCAAATGAATGAGCCAATGAGCAACGTGGCGATGAGGCATGATTACATGAGAGGGTTAAAGGACGGACAACCTTTCATGTTGATGGAGCAGACGCCAAGCCAGCAAAATTGGCAGCCATACAATAGTCTCAAAAGACCCGGTGTTATGCGGCTTTGGGGCTACCAAGCGATAGCGCATGGGGCAGATACGGTTATGTTTTTCCAATTGCGTCGTTCCGTTGGTGCGTGCGAGAAGTATCATGGCGCCTTGATTGCTCACGCAGGACATGAACATACAAGAGTATTTAAAGAGTGTACACAATTAGGAATGGAGCTGCAGGTGTTGGGGGATACGCTTCTAGATTCCGTAACGGAGTCCAAAGTCGCGCTGTTGTTCGATATTGATACTTGGAATGCCGTGGAAATGACCAGTGGTCCGAACGTGGATCTGGATTATCTCAAGCAGGCGCAAAAGTACTACAAAGCTTTTTATGATTTAAACGTAAGTGTTGATGTCATTAGCCCGCATAGCGATTTTTCCAAATATGAATTAATTATTGCACCAGTGATGTATATGTTGAAACCTGGCGTTAGCGATCGACTGAAGTCGTTTGTGCAGCAGGGTGGAACGTTTGTCACCTCGTTTTTCAGCGGGATTGTGAATGAGAATGATCTTGTAACGCTTGGTGGCTACCCAGGTGAATTACGTGATCTGCTCGGAATATGGGTTGAGGAAATTGATTCGCTTCAGCCGGAAATGACGAATAAAATTGTGATGCATTCAGCTTATGGAGAACTCCATGGTGAATATGAATGCGGGCTTTTGTGCGATTTGCTACACCTAGAGGGAGCAGAGGAGCTTGGCGTCTATGGACGTGATTTTTATGCAGGCATGCCGGCAATCACCCGGAATAAATTCGGGCAAGGGGAAGCTTATTATGTAGCAACTGACCCTGAACAGCGATTTTTGGAAGAGCTCAGCAAAACAATCTGTGAGCGATTAAATTTGGCGACGGCTCATCAAGCTCCGGAAGGTGTCGAGATTAGAAACAGACAAAAAGATGATAGAACGTATACCTTTGTTCTGAATCATAATGCTTATGAAACAGCGGTTCTATTAAATGCTGGTTCCTATAAGGATTTATTGTCAGAACGAGTCTATGAGCGGACGTTAGTACTTGAGGCTTACGGAGTAGCTATTTTAGAAGTTTGTTCCTAGTAAGTTTCATAGGGAAGACAGCAATGTCTTCTCTATCTTTCGTTGTAATTAATTGGATTTAATATAGGGTTGACGTAATTCGCAATAAAATTTATGATGACGGTAGATCATGTCGAACCCTGGTGAAAAGTGTGAGTAATTAATAATGAAAGCGTATTAACTTTTACACAAAATACCTGGTGTCCAGATATCCCATCAGTTTGTGGGGATGTGTAATCTCACAGCATAGATGTAACTTGAGCAAACGGGGGGGGGACGACCAGTGCGTATTTTCAAAAAGAGATGGCCAATCACATCGATTCTGTACGTGATGTTCTTTTTTGTCATCGTGATGCCTATTGTTTTAGTTGCATTTCTGTCATTAAGGGCTTATACAGATATTTTGCTATCTAACATCACTTCGCGCACCATGCAAACATTGGAACAAGTATCATACTCTATCGATCAGGAAAAAAGTAGATATATCAGGACAGTTGCCGCAATTGCCTCGGATAATAATATGATTTCCCTTGCAACTTCTTACCATCGCAGTACACAATCCAAAGACCTATTCAACTCTTCCATTCAGTTAGAAAATCAATTGAAAAATTATTTGCACGATATGCCCGACGTTGTTTCAGCGATGTTCGTTTATCGCGACGGAGGCGCCTATTTCTTTGAGGGCACCCATTTTCATAATATTAACACGCGGATAAATGAAAATTTTCTAAAGAGTACAGCCCTTTATCAGAAAGCGCTTCAAAATCAAGGGCGAGTATTGTTGTTTGGATCCGAAGAGAATGTATTGATTGAATCGAATGATAAGTATATTCTATCCGCAGCTATAGCTCCCCAATATGAAAGGTCATTCAGCGATGTAGAGATGATCTATTTTGTGATACAAGCAAAAACTTTTGAGAATCTGGCTGATTCGACTTCCAACCAAAATGGTAGTTTTATTATCCTGGATGGCAATGGAAATATCATGCTGGATACAAGCAAAGATAAAAATAAGAACATTGAGAAACAAACAATCAAACAAGCCCAAAACAAGAAAAGCGGCAACTTTAAAACGATGGTTTACGGCGAAAACATGTTCGTAACCTTTCTTACCATGGAACGGACGGAATGGAAAATTATCTATATTACGCCATATGATGAGATGACTGCCCAAGTCAGACAAATCTATAAGTTTATTATGAATGTGTCCGCGGCGGGACTAATCCTATTTTTGATTGTCTCATTTTTCCTTGTCCGCAGTATCGTTGGCCCTATCAAATCCCTCATTTATCAAATGAATAAAATGAAAAGCGGATCTTTTCATGTGGATCTGGAGCTTTCGGGTCCATTGGAAATTTATTCACTAGGTAAAACATTTCAAAATATGACTGTACGCATACAGGAGCTTATCATTGAAAGGCAAGAACAAGAGAAGCTGAAAACACGAGCGGAAATCGATGCGCTTCAATCTCAAATTAATCCTCATTTTCTAGTGAATACACTTAATGCTATTAAGATTATGGCAATGTTGTCTAAGGCTACGAATTTGGTGGAAATGACGGATTCTCTCATCAAATTATTAGCTTCAACCTTTCATCGCGGCGGCTCATACATCCAAGTATTTGATGAAATGCAAAGCCTGGAGAAGTATATCCATATTATGAAAGTCCGTTATGGTGACCGATTCAAGGTCGAGTATGACATCGATGATTGTGTGACAGACAGCTATATCCTCAAGCTGCTGCTGCAGCCTATTTTGGAAAATGCCATTATTCACGGATTTTACGGCAAAGAAGCGATGGGGATCGTCAAAATTACGAGTAGAAAAAATAATGATCAACTCATTATCACAATTACGGATAACGGAAAAGGGATGGAACAGCGGACCATGGTTTCCTTGCTGCATGAGAAAAAGGTGGAGTCCTTATGCGGAATAGGCATTGCGAATGTGAATGATCGGATTCGATTAAATTACGGCGAACCATACGGATTGAAAATTAACAGTGAATTAGGTGTTGGAACAGAAGTTATTGTGGTGTTGCCACTCTTATCGAATGATCCAGATCAAGCACAGGCAGTATTAACCGATAATAAATCTGCATAGACCGATGATTGTGAGCTGCAAATAACTGCTACTATCCGGATGTAGAGAGAAACGGATAAGGGAGGGCGTGTCTTTCCTATGAAATTTTGCTTATATGATACCAAATATGATCGTGTCATCCTTATTGAAAAAAGTTTTCTTTCAGCCTTGTTGTTAAAAGAGAAATTCGGGTTATCCGTTGATATTGCTGTCCTTCCTATTCTATCCAAGCAAGAATACATGTCCTTTCCCAGCTCATTTCGCGGAGAGGTAAGCGGTCGATCCTATTTACTATACGAAGTCCCAGGTATCATAGAACAAAAGTACGATCAGGTCATTGTTCAGGATTAAGGCGGCAATATTGGCTTTATTCAGAATGGGGGAAAAGAATGTTTAGAGTCATGATCGTCGATGACGAGCCGCTAGTAAGACTAGCCATGGGGGCGATAATTCCGTGGGGTGATTTGGACTGCGAGGTGGTGGCTGAGGCTGCGGATGGCTATGAAGCATGGCAGCGCATATCGGTACACCAAGACATTGATTTAATGATTGTTGATATGAGCATGCCGGTTATGGATGCACTGACTTTGCTATCTAAATTGCAGGAAGCAAATATGGCTAATCCACCGCTGAGTATTGTGCTTAGTGCATATTCAGATTTTGATTTTGTGCGGAAAGCTTTTCTCCTCGGAGCTGTTGATTACATTATGAAGGCGGATCTTGATCCTGAGCATATCATCCCTGTGATTGAAAAAGCGATTGGTCAGATCAAAGAGAAGACGATTTCTACCGCAAATTTGAATAAAAGCAATAATGAATCGGATTTGAAGCAGCGAGAAACTTGGCTCCGGGGCCTGTTATGCGATAAAGATTACATCTACAGCCATAACTTAACGCAGGACGACTCCTTTCAAAAGTGGATGTTGCAATTTGCGAATTTTCAGCATGTTATCGTATCCGTTAGGCCGGATCTACAATCCCCCGCTGGGAATGTGACGCTGCATGCAGGTGCGGAAAATCAGGATCATTTAGTTAAGATCATTAAACAAGGGATGGAAATCGTTAAGCACCCCTACGAATTGCTGCAAGTTCAAGAGGATGAGTATGCGTTCTTGCTCTGTTTTGAGTCGTCGACCAGCTATTTAAATCTACGGGGACGCGTGATGGAGCTCCTGGACTCTTTGCGCAATACGGTCAAAAACTTTTTAAATGTTTCGCTATCTATTGGGGTAGCTGATTCGTGCACAGACTGGAAAAGCTGGCATCTTAAATACAGTCAGGCGAGCAATTTGGCAAGTCTGCGATTCTCAGAAGGACCTGGGCGTGTGTACTACCCTGAGACGGTCAGTATAACCGAAAGGCCCCATCTTTTACCGTGGGATTATACGGTGATGATGTACCTTATGGAGAAGGGGGATAGTCTCTGGCAGCAGCAGTTGCACACAGGTTTAAGTCAGTTAAGCGAAGTGCCGAATGTGACCCTTGAGAGCTCTCTGCCGATCTATGAGGAATTGATTTGGAACATAGGCGCATTGCTGCACGCGAAAGGGATGAACTGGACACATGTCATTGAAACACGGCGCAGACCCTACGAGATTGTTGAACAGTTCACCTTCCGTGAAGATCTGCATGAGTGGATTGAGAAGCTTGTCTTTCGCATGGCAGATCTACTCCACCCTGATAAAATACGTGAAGAAAACCCTCAGCGCTTGGTGGAGAGAGTCAAACGTTACGTTGAGAAAAACTACTGTACGGCTATTACTCTGGGGCAAGTTAGTGAATGGGCACAGGTGACGGAGAGTCATTTGAGCAAACAGTTTGTGAAAGAAACGGGCGAACATTTTATTGAATATGTGACGAAACTTCGAATCAATGAGGCGACCAGACTGATAGAGACGGACATGAAAATGTATGAAATTGCCGTTAAGGTGGGGTATGAGAACCCCGAACATTTCAGCCGCGTGTTTAAGAAATATCGGGGAATGAGCCCTCAAAAATATCGGGACAATTATTCAAGGAAAAAAGAGTGAGCACAAAATTTATCAAGGTAATCACTAAATATATCAATGAAAGCGTATTCTGTATTTCTGTAATATAAAGATGTAAATATGTTACGTAATTAAGAGGGGGTTAAGAAATATTATGAAAAAGAAATTAGTCACATCCGTACTTTCCATTGCCCTAACATTTGGATTAGCAGGTTGCGGAGCAAATACGGCTACTAAAGAGAGTCCTACAACTGCTCCAGCAGCAGACAGCACAAAAGAGAATGCGGTTACATTGAAACTTGCAATGTGGGATAGCGACAGCGAGTTCTTAGATAGCTGGACTAAAAAAGTGAAAGAGTTTTCAACAGCTAACCCGAACGTGAAGATGGAAGTTGAAACTTTCAAAAGCGACGGAGACTATCTGCAAGCGATGAAAGTAAGATTAGCTGCTAACGAGTTGCCGGATATTATCGAATTGAAGCCTAACTTCATCAATGATTTCAAAGCAGAACTTCTGCCACTAGATAGTTTGAGTGTTACGGCTAAAAATACAAAAGCAAAGCAATTTGCTGTAGATGGCAAAGTTCTTGCATTGCCAGTGATCTCTTTCCCTGAACTTGTTTATTATCATCCAAGTGTATTCAAAGAATTAGGCTTAAGCGTTCCAACAACGTGGGAACAGTTTGTAAGCGTATTAACGGAAATTAAAAAAGGTGGTAAATACCAGCCTTATGCAATGGGCGGTAAGGACTCCTGGCCGAACTATCCGTTCAATGAATTTATGCCGTTGTTAGCATCCGGTGACGAAAATTATTACGACAAAATCGCGGGCATGGACAAGCCGTTTGAGAAGGGGACACCGTTCTACAAATCTTACAGCGATATCCAAACTTTGTATGATGCCAAGGTAATGGGCGCAGATCCACTAGGATTAAGCAACGACCAAGCAACAGGATTGTTTGAAGCGAAAAAGGCAGCTGTTATTGCCGCGGGACTGTGGTATTTGCCGCAATACAAATCTAAAGTAGGAAACATCGACGATATCGCAGCATTCCCTCTGCCTACTCGTCATTCCGAAAGCGAGCCGCTGAAAGTGATGACGTTCACGGATAACTTCTTCGGGATTAACAACAAATCCAAAAACGTAGAAGCAGCGAAGAAATTCCAAGAGTGGATGTTCAGCTCGGATGCCTACACCTTCTATGTGAACAAGAAGCAAGCCAACTCCGTCATGGAGGGTATTACAGCAGATGTTCCTTTCTTGAACGACTTCTACAAAACAAACAAAGTTGAAGAGTTCAACTACCGTCCAGGCGGCGAAAATTTCAATAAATATGTAAACTCCATCCAATTGGATTGGAAAAAGCTTGGTCAAGAAATGATGGGCGGAACATCGCTTGATAAGATTGCTAACGATCTGAATGACAAGTGGACGAAAGCAAGAGCCAGCAAGTAAGTAGTAGGTATGGAAGTGGGAGAGGGATGCCTCGTCATCTGCTCTCCTCATTTTTGGGGAAATTGGTGTAAATCAGTTTCCATTTTTCGAGAACTTATGGTAAGCGTTTCCAAAATATGGTTTTGATAGTTACACCATCTTAGAAGGAGGTTGTCTTGATGACTACAAAAGTTGGACGAAGAATATTTGCTTCTTGCTTAGCTTTTTCATTAGTTTCACCTGCGTTTTACGGGTTAACAGCACAAAAGGCAAGTGCCGCTGCAACATCAATCACTTTAGATCCGAGCAACATGCAGCAATCGTGGGACGGATGGGGAACAGCGTTAGCTTGGTTTGGTAATATAACTGGCGGTTGGAATGATGCAACTAAAAACGCTTTGGCTGATGCGCTCTATTCACCGCAAGGATTGAATTTGAATATTGCCAGATACAACATTGGCGGTGGTGAAAATCCTGCTTACGATACAATGCGTCAAGGCGGTGAAGTGCCTGGATTCTCGCCATCTGCTAATGTGTACGATTGGTCGCAGGATGCGAATCAACGTTGGTGGCTTGGAGCAGCCATAGCAAGAGGGGCCGATAAATTGGAGGCGTTCTCCAATTCTGCACCGTATTATATGACAGTCAGTGGAAGTACCACAGGGAATACAGATGCATGGAAAGATAACTTGAAATCGACAGAGTATGACAATTTTGCTGATTATTTAGCGACAGTTGTCAAACATTTCGACTCTGAGGGGATTAAATTCAACACGCTGTCCCCGATCAATGAACCGAATACGAATTATTGGGGATTCGGCGGGGGACAAGAAGGTTCTCACTGGGATACAGGTTCCCAAGCCAAAATGATTAATGCGGCGCGTGCCAAGCTCGACGAAAAAGGGCTTCAAAGCGTGAAGATTTCGGCAATGGACGAAACCAGCGTCGATACGTTCATGACCGACTGGAACTCGTATGATGCAGCCACTAAAGCGAACATAGGACAAATGAATACACACACCTACAGCGGGAATAACCGTACTGCTGTCAGGGATGCCGCTAAAGCTGCAGGCAAACCGCTATGGATGTCCGAGGTGGATCTCGGTCCGTCAGGCATTGCCCACAATCACGATGATTTTGAGCCGGCATTGGCATTGGCAGATAGAATTATGACAGATATTACTTGGCTTGAACCTAAGGGATGGGTACTGTGGCAGGCAATTGAGAGCGAGAAAAACATGCAGAAGGAAGACATGAACTGGGGTCTTATTCACGCAGATTTTGATACACAAGATTGGTGGTACGGAAAGAAATATTACGCAATGGCGCAATTCAGTAAATTTATCCCACAGGGATCTAGATTCATTGCAGATAACAATGATAACACGTTAGCCGCATATGATCCTTCCAATAATAAAATCTATGTTGTATATAAAAATGCAAACACGACGAGCCAAGATATCTCCTTAGACATGTCACAGTTTGATGCTGTCACCGGGACTGCAACGCCATATGTTTCCTCGGCGACTGAAAATGTGGAGCAGCAAGCAAATGTTCCAATTATGAATAAAACATTAAACACGACAATTGGCCCGAAATCGATTACAACGTTTGTGATTGACGGAGCATCTTATACAGGCAATACAGTGATTCCGCAAAGCGGGATGACGGCTACGGCAACCAGCTCTGCTTCAGGTGAAGGACCAGAGAAAACGTTGGACGGAAATACAGGAACCAATTGGCATTCCGCTTGGTCCGGTACTCCGGCGCCAGCTCCGCACTCTATTACTTACAACTTGGGCAACTCTTATGATGATGTATACCAATTGAAATACTTGCCTAGACAAGATAGCAGTTTCAATGGAGTCGCAACCAAGTATGAAATCGCCGTCAGTACGGACGGGACGAATTTCAATAAGGTGGCCGAAGGAACGTGGAGCAATGACAAGTCGGAGAAGACGGCCACATTCTCGGCAGTAAGTGCGACACATGTGAAGTTTACGGTGACGGAATCGAATAACGGATCCGGCACACAATATGGTTCGGCCGCCGAGATCAAAATTGCGAGAAAGTCAGGTTTTACACTAGATAAGGATTCACTGAACCAGACAATTGCCAGCGCGGAGGCGTTGATAGCTACAAATGGCAGTTTGACGACATTGCAAACGCTTGTTAACGAAGGTAAGACAATTCGTGATACCGCGTATGTGACGCAAGAAGCTATTGTGATGGCAGCAGGCAAAATTACCGCTGAGTACAATAAGCAATTTAATTCGGTGGGACGAATTCCGCAAAGTCAAATGACGGCATCTTCAACCAGTTTCGCTTCCGGAGAAGGACCGGAGAAAACGATGGATGGCGAAAACGGCACGAAATGGCATACGGCCTATGACGGTTCCTATGCACCGCTTCCACAGTCCATAACTTACAATCTTAACAAGGCGTATGACGGTGTGTACAAACTGAGTTATGTGCCGAGGCAGGATGCGGATTGGAACGGTGTTGTGACTAAATTTGAAATATCCGCGAGCCCTGATGGTACCGCTTTCACAAAAGTTGCCGAAGGAACATGGGATGCAGACAGGCTGGAGAAGTCGGCAACCTTTAATGCACACGGCGCTTCCTATGTGAAATTCACGGCGCTAGCTTCGAAAAGCGATGCAGGCAAGCAGTATGCTTCTGCTGCTGAAATCAATCTTTTCAACAAGGCTGGATTTACCCTGGATACGTCCAAACTCAACAATGCGATGAATGCTGCGACTACATTCATCAACGGTTTTTCGGGTGATCCTGCTTATTTGGATGATTTGAAAGCATTAGGCGATCAGGGTACAGAACTGCTGGGCAGCAGTACGGCGACCCAGGAAGAAATGGTGAAGCTGGCAAACAAACTTACTGCCGAAATCGCGAGAATCCAAAGCAATGAACAGCAGACTAACGGAATTAGTCTCTTCTACGCTCCGGAGGCTTACGCTTCAAACCCTTCCAGTCTCATGCTGGATGACAACAATTCAACGTTCTATGAATCCAATTGGGCATCGAACGGAAGAACATACAGATCTGGCGATTACATCATTGTAGATCTTGGTCAGAACAGACCGGATGTTGGCAAAGTGATGGTTACGCCAAGGCAGGACAAGGCGAACGGAAGAATTGGACAATTTAAGGTTTACTATAGCGACACGGATTTAACAAATAAACCGGCAGACGGGACGCAAGCTTATTTGGACCAGAATTTCACTTTTGCAGCGAATGGCGTTTGGGACACATCCAGCTCCAGCGCGCAATCGGCAACATTCAAATCGCATAGAGCCAGATATGTAGCGATTCAGGCTATTTCTACAGGCGGAGATGGTGATACGCTAACTACCGCGGAGATTGCGGTCAGTCAAAAACAATCCACTGGCTTCGATACGACAAGCTTGGAAAATGCCATTACACAATTGCGTACGGCATCTAGCATTAGTCCGAAAGTAGCCGAGGCGATTGAAAGTAAAATTGCATCGATCGGTACAGTCAGCGATTTAACGGAGGAGAGTATTCCTTACTACACTGGAATTTTGCAGGACTTATACAATTTATATCAGACCGTAGGTAAAACAAATTCCATTAAAAGCGGTCAAGTATGGCTGGATGGAGATGGCGTTCCAATTCAGGCTCATGGCGGAGGAATCTTTTACAACGAGAAGAATAAAACGTACTACTGGTATGGTGAAGACAAAACGGAAAATAATGTTGGCTCGGGTTATGTACCCGTAACAGGCGTTCACGCGTACTCTTCTAAAGATTTGTACAACTGGACAAATGAAGGGGTTGTATTGCCGGTATTCAACAACCCGCAACTTGGCGAATCGGTTTTGCCTGGCGGGAACTTGCCTTTATATTTGGACGAGAATAGCCAGACGTATCAGACTAGCGGTGTTCCCTTCGATCCGAATCGGGTCGTTAACATCACTAGCAAAGATGCCGACTATACAGGATCTATGAAATCACCGGTCAATTCGTTAAGCAAACATAATTCGCCTGAACGCATAGCTGAGCTAAATGCCTTGTATGCGGACAAGACGAATACAGAGAAGCAAGCGATGTACAAAGATTTCAACTGGGATAAAGTTGTCGAACGTCCGAAGGTCGTCTACAACAAGAAAACAGACAAATATGTGATGTGGTGGCATCAAGACGGGCCGATCGCCGGTTCATACTGGACGGCGGAAGGCGGCGTTGCGATCAGCGATTCGCCTACGGGACCGTTCAAATATCTCGGCACATTCCGATTGCCGAATGTGGGTTCAAGCAATGGCAATGAAGGTATGCTTCGCGATATGACACTGTACGTAGACGATGATGGCAATGATGCCACGGATGACAAAGCTTACCTTGTCTATGCTTCAGAAGAAAACGCAACGACAGTTATCACGATGTTGAATGATGATTATACGGGRCCTGCTCAAAATGAGAACGGTCAGTCAGTGGAAGGCGTTCACTATGTGAGAGCATTCACCGATTGGAGGGAAGCGCCAACCATCTTCAAACAAGATGGCGTCTATTATATGATTACGTCCGGCTTGACGGGGTGGAATCCAAACCGCGCCAAGTATCACGTGTCCACGAATGGCATGTTTGGTCCATGGCAGGATAAAGGTGATCCGTTTGTGGATGACTGGAAAGGAACGACTCATGACAGCCAAAGCACGAACGTTCTGCCTTACCGGGATGGCAACGGCGAGCTCGTGCCGAATAAATTCATTTTTATGGCCGATCGCTGGTACCCTAGTGATCTGAAGGATTCCAGATATGTTTGGCTCCCGATCGATTTAGATACTCAGCATAATTGGATTGCGGGAAGATGGTCCGAAGACTGGAATTTCTCGGTTTTCAAAACAGGCACGAACGTGAAGTTCGAAAGCAACGGAGGTACTGCGGTAAGCACCGTTCTCGGTTTGACGGCCGGATCGTCGATTACCGAGCCAGCGGCTCCGACGAGAAGCGGGTACGGGTTTGTCGGCTGGTACAAAGACGCTGCACTTATCCAAGCCTGGAACTTTACGACCGATACCGTAACAACTGCGGACATGACGCTGTACGCGAAATGGAACTCTGCGCAGGGGTCAACGGTAACGTATAACAGCAACGGAGGCAGCGCCGTCAGCCCCGTTACCGGCTTGAATGCCGGATCTAAGATTGCTGCACCTGACGCTCCAACGAAGAACGGATTTACGTTCGCCGGTTGGTATCAAGATGAAGCGTTGACGGTCGGCTGGGATTTCGACGTGAATACAATCCCGTCAAATGATTTTACGCTGTATGCGAAGTGGGGTCAGGTTGTATCCGTGATTAACGGCGTATTGCCGGTGACTGTGGCAACAGCTACCTATACGGCACCGGTATTGCCTGCTAATGTAACCGTTACTTACAACGATAATTCGACCGCGCAGAAGCCCGTTGTGTGGAATGCTGTTCATCCATCCCAATATGCGGCAGCCGGCAGCTTTATCGTGAACGGTGCTGTGGGCGGTACAGCCATACCAGCTGTTGCGAACGTGACGGTTACAGATAATGTGTACCCAGTTCAATCAATTTCTGTGAGCGGTACAGGCGGCATGAATGCGATCACTGTTCAAGACGGCACGCTGCAAATGCAAGCTACAGTACTACCTTCCAATGCAAACGATCAAGTCACATGGAACGTTTGGGAATCTGACGGTGTCACGATAACCAATAAAGCGACGATTAACGCCGGTGGATTGCTTACGGCGAAAATTAACGGAATGGTGAAAGTGGTGGCAACAGCTGCTGACGGCAGCGGCATTCAAGGCTTCAATTATGTCATGATCAGCGGTCAGACACCGACCGACGCTCCTCACGCTACGCTAACGGGGGCTGCAACGGTTCAAGCAGGAGCTGCGTTTGCAACCAATTTCGGATTAACCAATGTAACGAACAGTTCATCCTCCAGCGTGTATGCAGCAGATATTACATTGAGTTATGACGCGAACGCGATTGAATTTGTATCCGTGGAATCATTGAAATCCGGCTTTAGAGCGGTTGAGACGAATACGGATGTACCGGGTCAAGTTCGGATTATCGCGATCAGCGAAGGCGAAGCGGGGGCTATCACCGCAAGCGGAGATGTATTCAAGATTAATTGGAAGGCGAAGTCTCAGCAATCATCCGCGACAACCAATTTGAATCTTACCAAGGTAGCGGTATCTAATGCACTTGGTCAAAAAATCGATGCGTCTCTTGCTAATCTAACGATTTCAATTACAGAGGCTGAAGTTGTAAATAAAACAACGCTGCAAACGGTTATTAATTCGGCACAGTTCATTTATGATCGTGCGGTAGAAGGAACGCAAGTCGGAGAATTTGCAGCGGGTTCCAAAGCGGTATTGCTAGCTGCGATCCAAGCGGCCACTGCCGTCAACACGGCCCCGGTGGTTAGCCAGCAGCAGCTGGATGACGCGGCCATCGTGTTAAACGAAGCGATACAAACGTTTAACGGGCARTTCATCACCATCTTTGCGCCAGGCGATGCCAATGAAGATAACCTCATCGATATCGGAGACTTGGGTACAGCAGCCGTGCATTATGGTAAGACTTCCGCAAGCAGCGATTGGAGTAAGGCCAAAGGTGCTGACTTCAATCATGACGGTAAGATTGACATTATCGACGTAGTAGGTATCGCTAAACGGATACTGCAATAACAAATCAATCCGAAATGGAAGAGAAAGGCCAGCCCTTTCTCTTTCCATATTCGGATGATATTTAAAAGGAGTGAACCCCATGATACGCAAAACAGGGTTGTTTTTTTCAGTARTGATGCTCTTATTCACCGTTATCCCACTAGGCATGGCTGTAAGTGCTGCCGGAATCCCTTCATTCAAGGTTAGTCTGAATACGTCTCAAGTAACTGTCGGCGACAATGTGGTCGTTACGATCCAAGGTAATAATGTAACAGATTTATATGGGTATGAAGCTGTTTTAACCTATGATGCAGATCGGCTGGAATTCAATAAAGACGATAACACTAAATCGTATGGCTCTTTCGAAGGGTACAAGATCGTACAAAATTCGGGCAATCAAGTTACATTTGCCTATTCGAAAATGGGAAATAAAACAGGGGAAAATGGAAATCTAGCTATTTTCACACTGATTTTCAAGGCTAAGCAGAGCGGACAAGCTAACGTAACTTTGACACAGATGACAACAGTGACATCGCAAGAGCTACCATCTATTTGGAATGTTAATGCACAAGCTGGCGTTACAATTAAAGGGACGACTCCTGGACCTGTAACAGGCGGTGGAGGAGGAGGCGTATCTACGACTCCAACGAAAGATGATCCGAATCTCTATGTACCAACACAATCCGAACTCCGCATTGAAACGGCACCAGACGGCCAAACCTCTGTAACAGCGGTTATCGATAGTAAACGTCTGGCGCAAAAATTAGCGGATCTGCAAGCATCGAGCGGCAGTGCTGTTTTGAGCTTTGAGATTCCTGGCGAGCGTGACATGAATGCCTTGCAGTTACCCCTGCAAATGCTGCTGGACAGCTTGAAGGATCATAAAGATACCATTTTAAGCGTACAAAGTCATCTGGGCACTTACGATCTTCCGATGTCGATATTGAACCAAGCGGATTTCGCGAAAATGGCTGGTGTAGAAGGAGCTACGCTGATCATTCGTATCGATAAAGCCAAATCACAGCATGAAACGCAATTCGATCAATCCATTTCCGGTAAAGGTATGGTCCGTGTTGGCGATATGATCGATTATAAAATCATTCTCAAGACCAACGACAAAGAAGAGGAAGTTCATAACTTCGGCAACAGCTTTGTGACACGTGTTATCCATGTAGATCAAATGATTCAAGATCCGTCGGCTGCGACTGGGGTTGTTTATGACCCAGCTACAGGTGAAATGAAATTCGTGCCTTCCGTGTTTAACGTGAAAGACGGCAAAACCGAAGTAAAAGTGACACGGAATACGAACAGTTTGTACGCAATCGTTCAACACAAGAAAACGTTTGACGATATGATCGGTCACTGGGCGCAGCAAGATGTGGAACAGCTAGCTTCGAAAATGATTATTAACGGAACTTCGGACCGTGCGTATACGCCTGAGATGCAAGTCACCCGCGCCCAGTTTGCCGCCTTGCTCGTGCGAGGATTGGGGTTGCCTGAGGAGGCTGGGCTGAATATCTTTACAGATGTCGCAGATACGCAGTGGTATGCTCCGGAAGTGAATACAGCGGCGAAGTACGGCTTGGTTCAAGGCGTTGCTGAGGGTCAATTCAACCCTGATGCGCAGATTACAAGAGAGCAAATGGTCGTGATGATGATGAAAGCGATTGGCCTTGTGAAAGGAACATCAGCATCTGGCGCCAGCGCGACGAATGCCCCGTTCGCCGATCAAGACCTGTTGTCGGATTACGCGCGCAGCGCGGTAGCAGACGCCGCCAGCAAAGGTTTGATTCATGGCAAAACAGAAACAACGTTTGCACCTCAAGATGTAGCCACTCGAGCTGAAGCAGCTGTCATCATCAAACGAGTGCTGCAATATGCGAATTTAATCAATTAGAAAGTCTAGGTCAAAGCGAGTCATGGTAAGCCTGCTCTCAGCAGGCTTACTTCATCTATGCTTGCCCCACTCGCTGAAGCGACTGCCTCCGGGTATTAAACGATAAGATTTAGGAGGGGAATTAATTTGAATAAGAAGATTTTAACATGTGTAGGACTTATATTTATGCTAATTTTTGTCTCAGTTACCCCCGTTTTTGCGACTACAAATAATCAAAACACAGCAAACCCCGTTGTAAATGATAGTTACACGAATCAGAAAAACTATGTGGATCTCAGGTTCGGTATGTTTATCCACTATAACATGGGAACCTATCACGATCAGGAATGGGTGACGCCAGGTCAAGATCCGCTTTCTTTTAATCCTGAACATGTAAATACGGATCAATGGGCGACAGCCGCCAAATCTGCTGGTATCAAATATACCGTTCTAACAACCAAACACCATGACGGATTTGCCCTGTGGCCAACTAAATATGGCAATTATAACGTGATGAACAGCTCCTACAAGAAAGATATTGTAAGGCAATATGTAGATTC
>NZ_JBFTQB010000028.1:0-15718 GCF_056398785.1 Paenibacillus sp. 01T422
GTCCCAAGAGGGTCATTACACTCGTTAGACCGATTCGAGATGTCAGCACGTTCAGAACGATTGGCACACTCGCTTTTTCACTCGATCAAGCGGAAATTGAGCATTATTTGACGGACGCTGGTTGGGAAAGCAGCGGTTTTGTGATGCTGACGGACCAATATAACCAAATTATCGCAGGGGGCGAACCAGGCTGGCTGGCCCGGAAGGTCGGAGATGTGTTTCCGAATTTAGGCAAGCTTGGCGAAACAAATGGTGTGCTTAATGTGCCTAGAGGAGAATTGCCGCACACGGTTTTGTATAACTCCCTCCCTCGGTTGGGGTGGAAATTAGTCGGGTTCATCCCGACAGAGATTTACCAGAAGCAAAATGGTTACGTGCTTACCGTAACTGCTGTAACAATTGTAATTGCGCTGCTGCTTGCAATGGGGTTAGTGCTTTATTTCTTGCAATGGGTGACTAAGCCGCTAACCCGATTGACCAAATCGTTGAAGGATTTGAACCCGGATGAGGCAATCCCGACGTATGAGGTGAAAAGCGCCGACGAAGTCGGGCTGCTTGTGCACAGCTATAATAAGCTGAGCGAGCGGATCGGCAGGCTGAAGGATCAAGTGCAGCAGAATGAAGCGAAGAAAAAGGAAGYGGACATCATGGCCCTTCAGGCGCAGATTAATCCGCATTTTTTGTATAATACACTCTCTTCGATCCACTGGATTGCTCTCATGAACAAGGATCGTCAAATTGCCGAAATGATTGGGGCGCTTAGTGATTTTTTACGTTTTAGCTTAAATAAGGGAGAAGAGTTCTGCGCGGTTCAGCAGGAAATATCACATGCCCAGAATTATGCCTATATCCAGGCCATGCGGTTTCCAGATCAGTTCGAGATTGAGTTCTTTATCGTACCAGAAATGCTCCAAACGATGATGCTGAAGCTGCTGCTGCAGCCGTTGATTGAGAACAGTCTCATTCACGGTATTCAGAAAAAGAAAGCCAAAGGGCATGTCTATGTCCACGGGGAACTGCGTGATAATCAGATGAAATTCGTTGTGGAAGATACGGGAATCGGAATGGACGAAACGAAGCTGCGCGACATTCACGGACAGCTGGTTGCGGCCAATCAACAATTGGGGATGCTAACCGAAGTTGCGAAGGAAGCGAAGCTGCCGGTGACCTCCTATGGACTTATTAATGTGCACAGACGATTGCTGCTGCATTATGGCCTTGGATCGGGCCTTGTTGTGGAAAGCACGTTAGGTATTGGGACTAAGATATCATTTGCAATTCCACTTGGGACGGGGGAGCTGGCGACATGAGAATTATGATTGTAGACGATGAAGTCATTATAAGAACGGGTCTTTGCACCGTGATAGATTGGAAAGAACTTGGGCTTGAATTGCTGCCTGCAGCATCTTCGGGGGAAGAGGCGTTAGAGCGGATTCCGGTAGAAAAGCCCCACATTGTACTGACAGATATCCGTATGTCGGGGATAGATGGGATTCAGCTTGCCCGTGAGATCAAAGCTCAATTGCCGGATACAGAGATCGTCATCCTGACAGGGTATGATGATTTCACGTATGCCCAGCAGGCACTTCGCGAAGGTGTAACCGATTATTTGCTCAAGACCAGCCGGCCGGAAGAGATTATTAAAGCTGCGCTGAAAGCGAAGCAGAACGTTATGGATAAATGGGAAACGATGAAACAGGACAATCTCCAGCAAGCGGCTCTGCGCAATCAGTTGTTAGATCGAGCGCTCAAGCGAGGCTTGCACGACGACGCAGAAGCGAGAGAGCAGCTGCGCGTCTGGTTCCAGAGAAACGGCGTAGACGTTCATCCCGAATTCGGATCGGCTGCGGCGATGCAAGTGATGCTCGTTTCCGTGTCAGGATGGGAAGCGGGGCTTACGGAGCTGCTGCAAGGTGCAGCGCAGAATATCCTCTTCGAGCTGCTTCCGTGCGTGACGCTTATGAACAAGGAGCACTTGTTGCTTGTTGTCCGTTATGAAGGCAGCGGTACGGATCAAGCGGGGCTTAAGAGTGCGCTGAAGCGGGTAACCGAGACGCTGAAATGTACGGCTTACGCGGCGCTCGGAACCATTGCGCAGGATTACGAAAGCCTGAGGGATTCCTACCTAGCTGCAAAAGAAGTTTATGCCTACCAAGGGCTGCTTGGTCCGCAGGGGCTATACACGCTGGCGGATATCCGGGAGCGAAGCGGGGGCCGTACGGTACTCACCGAGAAGGAGGAGGCCGAGCTCGCGGCTATTCTGATGAGCGGCAATGCGACCGACCTGCGGCATTGGGTCAACCAGCGAGTGCGCGCGCTGATGGAAGATACCCTAGCGACGCCGATCACGGTGCAGGGGTATCTGCAATCGATGATTATCGCAGGCCATCGCTGGTTGGAACGTGCGAATTCATCGCAAGTTTCGCAGAACAATCTCCCATCCTATGAAGGAGAGGGGCGTCCGGAGGAGGAGGTTTTTAAAATCCTCATGGCAGTCATGAATCTTTTCCACCAAGGTTTGGATCAGAACAAATATGCGTATGTGTATAAGTCTATCGCGTATATCCGCGACAATCTGCATCAGCCGATTTCACTTCAGCAGGTGGCAGGTTTCGTTCATATCAATCCGAATCATTTTAGCGAAGTATTTAAACGGGAAACCGGAAGCACCTATATTGAGTTCGTGACACAGGAGCGGATGAAGCGCGCAGTAGATCTGCTGCAAAGCACCCAAACCAAAGTCAGCGATATTGCCAGAAGAGTGGGATACGAAGATATCAAGTACTTTACGCAGCAGTTTAAAAAGTATACGGGTCAAACGCCTTCTGAATATCGACAGGGTTCGACGGGGGTCGACAAAATCTAAAGACTGAAAAATGTCCCCCCTTGCGCCGAAGTCTCTCCCGTACCGTCTCCTACAGATGTCCCCTATACTAAAGTTGTAACAAGAGAGCTACAGATTAAGTTTTTACGAAAACTTTTGGGGGGTAAAGCGAATGAAGAAGTCATTTATCGTTACACTGGCGGCCACGATGTCATTAGCGCTGTTGGCTGGTTGCGGTGCAAGTGGTACAGCAGATGTAGCCAAAGATAGCGCAGCACCTAAAACAGATGCAGCTAAGCCTGCTGAGAAAGTTAAACTATCGATTTGGCACAACTATACAGGTGAAGATCTTCGCGCCAAATTAATGCGTGAATATATGGAAAAGTTCAAGAAAGATCACCCGAACGTGGAGCTTGATATTCAGGGGATTCCACCCGATGGCTACCGTCCGCGTCTGAAAACGGTTGCTGCAGCTAATGAAATGCCGGATCTATTCGTCATGTGGCCTGGTGTTATGACGAAGGAATTCGTCGGTGGTGACTTAATCCAACCAATCAATGAGCTGCTCGATAGTAAAACAGAGTGGAAAAATGGCTTCATGCCAGGATCATTCGATGATTTCACAATCAGCGGCAAAACGTATAGTGCGCCAATGGCTTTATCCCCAACGTCGATCCTTTACTACAACAAAGAAATCTTTAATAAATATAATGTTCAGCCGCCAAAAACATGGGATGATCTCATGAAGCTGGTAGACACGTTCAAGAAGAACAACGTAACACCAATCGCACTGGGGAACAAAGCGGCGTGGGTAGCACAATCCAGTATCCTTAGCTCATTGGCTGACCGCGTGACAGGAACAGATTGGTTCTTGAAAGCTGTGGATCAGAACGGAGCGAAATTCACGGATCCAGAATTCGTGCAATCGCTAACGTACCTCCAGCAGCTGGGTAAAGCAGGCGCGTTCCAAGATGGTTTCAACTCCATCGACAATACGCAAATGGAACAAATGTTCGCTCAAGGCAAAGCAGCTATGATGATCGATGGCGGGTGGGCACTTCCGAACTTGGCAGCGAATACATCCAAAGAAGCCTTGGCTAACATGGCTGTAACGGTTCTGCCATCGGTTCCTAATGGTAAAGGCGATCCAAACTCACTTTCCGGTGTAGTAGGTACAGGTCTTGGAATGAGCAAGAAAGTTACTGGCGCACAGAAAGCAGCAGCTTATGAGTTGATCTACGCGTTGTCTGGTCCAGAAGCACAGAAAGCTATCTTGGAAAGCAATCAGCTGGTGTCCTACAAAGTAGATCTGGATACGACGAAAGTATCCTCCTTGTTCGCAGAAGTGTACAAAATGATGAATACAGTTAAGAAAACGCCTGTATACGATGGCAAGCTTAGCTCCGCTAGCGCCGATGTCGTGAACAATGGTCTTCAAGAGCTCCTCATGGGCGGCAAGCCAGAGGATATCGCCAAGAAAATTCAAGACGCGCAAGCGAAAGCCGTCGGCAAATAACGTATGGCCACAGGACTCCAGCCAGGCTCGGCTGGAGCCCTTTTTTCAAAAAAAGTTAGCAAGGGGGGAAGTTAAGTCATGACCGTATCCGCAAGAATCAGAGGATTCATTACTATAGGGCTTCTTCCAGCCTTAGTGCTCTATCTGTTTTTTGTCATCGTACCGATTTTCTGGTCAGCTTACTATGGCTTTTTCGACTGGAAAGGGATCGGGGCCGCCAAATTTATCGGATTAGACAACTATGTAGAAGTGTTCCAAGATCCAATCTTCTGGAAGTCGTTCAAAAATAACATGCTTATCGTTGCAGCTTCCGTATTCGGTCAAGTGCCGATTGCCATGATTCTAGCGCTTTTGCTTATGAAAAGTACCTTATTCCAGCGTGTCATTCGTGCTTCCGTCTTTATGCCCATGGTACTCTCCTCTGTTGTTGTCGGGATCATCTGGGGATACATTTATCACCCGCAAATTGGTATCTTGAACTTCTTGCTGGACGGCGTTGGCCTGGAAAGCTGGAAGAAAGCTTGGCTTTCCGATCCGAAAGTATCGATGTTCGCCCTCATGGTGCCGATCATCTGGAATTATATTGGACCCTACATGATTATGTTTATTGCCGCGTTACAAAATATTTCGCCAGAGATCGAAGATGCTGCGCAGCTTGATGGCGTGGGTCCGGTTCGCAAATTGTTTGCTGTCACACTGCCAATGATCTGGGATACCGTCAAAGTTGCTGTCGTGTTATGTATTTCGGGAAGCTTGAAGGCTTTCGATCTCATCTACGTCATGACAGGCGGGGGTCCGGCGCATTCAACCGAACTGCTGGCATCTTACATGTATAACAGCACTTTCAATGTGTATCGTTTCGGCTTCGGAAGCGCGATTTCCACAGCCATTATTATTCTTAGCTTGATCTTGATTGTAGGCAGCCAACGTCTTATGAAGCGGGATTATCGTTAGAAATCAGGAATTGAGTTTTCTCAGGAGGGACATCTATGGAGCAGGTTGTATCGATGCAGACGGGTTTTCCCGCTGGAGGTAAGAGACGGAAAGTTTGGACGCGAGGCGTCGTTAATATGTTGCTTAGCTTGTACGCGCTAGTCACGTTGTACCCGCTCATTTGGTTATTTATGAGTGCGCTGAAGTCCAATGAAGAGTTTTATTCGCGGCCTTTTCTACTGCCGTTGGTTTGGAAATGGGACAACATCGTCCGGGCCTGGAAAGTTTCCGGGATGGGGCTATCGCTTTGGAATTCCACGGTCGTCACGGTAGCTTCCCTCGTGCTGACGTTAGTGCTGGGTGCTTTGGCAGCCTTTGTTTTATCGCGGTTTGAGTTCAAATTGAAGCCGTTCTTCATGGGATTATTCCTACTCGGTATGCTCATCCCAATCCACAGCACCTTAGTACCTCTCTTTATTATTATGAAAAAGGTTGGCCTCCTGAATACGTACGGAGCACTTATCTTGCCTTATGCGGCCTTTGAACTTCCGCTTGCGATTTTCGTTGTTGCCGCCTATTTAGTCACCATTCCCAAAGAAATCGAGGAAGCAGCCTTGATCGATGGCACAGGCTATTGGGGTATTTTCTTCCGGATGATGCTTCCGCTTAGTTTGCCGGCCCTTTCCACTGTTGCGATCTTAGGATTCTTGAGGTTTTGGAACGATTTTGCGTTCGCCTTGGTCTTTATCAGCAAACCTGCACTAAAAACTGTTCCACTTAGCTTATCTGCCTTCGCTACAGGTTATATGACGGATTACGAGTTGACGATGGCTGCTCTTGCTATTGCTGTCCTGCCTACCATTGTCGTGTTCCTGCTGTTCCAGGAGCAAATTATGAAGGGAATGACGGCTGGCGCAGTCAAAGGATAATTTACTTTTTCATCATTGGGAGGACATCATGACGAAATTAAAAGTAGCAGTGATCGGGGCTGGATCCATCTCTGATGCACATTTGACCTCATATATGGAACACCCTGAAGTCGAGCTTTATGGCATCGTCGATATGAACGAGGAGCGGGCGCGCGCGGCTGTAGAGAAGTATGGTGCGAATGTTGCTTTTACCGACTACCGCGAAATGCTGGCTGATCCGCAGGTAGAAGCAGTGAGCATCTGCACGTGGAACAATACGCATGGCGCTTTGAGCATAGCCGCTCTAGAAGCGGGCAAACACGTGCTGTGCGAGAAGCCGCTCTGCACGACGGTCGAAGAAGCTTTGCGCGTCGAGGAGGCAGTTCGCCGCAGTGGCAAGCTGCTGCTGGTCGGCTTCGTCCGCCGCTTTGGCACGAATGCGCAGGTGCTGCGCCGCTTCATTGATGCAGGCGAGCTTGGCGAGATTTATTACGCCAAGGCTTCGTATTTGCGCCGGTTAGGCAATCCCGGCGGTTGGTTCGCCGACAAGGAACGTGCCGGCGGGGGTCCGCTTTTTGACATCGGCATCCATGTCATCGACTTATGCTGGTACTTGATGGGACGGCCGAAGGTGAAATCGGTCAGCGGAAACAGCTATACGAAGCTAGGCAATCGCTCGCATATCAAGAACTTGAGCTTTTATAAGGCGGCGGATTACGATGCGTCTCAAAATACCGTGGAAGACATGGCGAATGCGCTCATCCGGTTCGAGAACGGCGCGTCGCTCATGGTCGACGTTTCCTTCACTTTGCATGCGAAGATGAAGAATGAGTTCGCCGTGAAAATATTTGGCGATAGAGGCGGCGCTGAGATCGAGCCGGATTTCTGCATCGTGAGCGAGAAGCATGACACGATTATCAACGTGACGCCGCAGATCGATCATCCTTCGTTCGAGTTCATGGACGGCTTCCGCAATGAAATTGACCATTTCGTGCAGGCTTGTCTAGGCCGCCAGGAGCCGATTTCACCTGTTCGAGACGGCGTGGAATTGACCAAAATTTTGTGCGGGATTTATGAATCGAGCGAAAAGGGTATTGAGATTTATTTTGATTGAGTAGTGTTGGCTACTTTTACTAACGGCTACTTTACTATCTTTCCACCTTTCCACCTATCTATCACCATACAGCTAACTTCCACCACACATGCCAATAACAAATATGATAAAACCTAGCGAGAAATTCGCTAAGGCTCATCTTGGGGGAACTGGCAGAAGGCAGCCCCACTAAAATAAGCCCCTAACCGTCTAGGTTGGGGGCTTTTCTATATACACGCGGAGGCAGTACATGCAGAAAGTGCAGCAAATCCGCATCTGAACCAGCTACAGGTAGCGGAATGATGTAAAAAGTACATCAAATTCAGCGACTTTGCTCCATTTTCGGTAGCATCGATGGAATTAGCTGCACAAAATGCACGATTATCTCCGAAACCCTCGATAATGCTGGAATTTGCTGCACTATTTGCAGCAAATGTTCGATACGATTTCCCCTTGCGCGTCATCTCCTCAAATGTGCACGCGCGAGGCAGGACATGCAGAAAGTACAGCAAATCCGCATCTGAACCAGCCATACGGCAGCCGATGATGTAAAAAGTACATCAAATTTAGCGACTTTGCTCTATTTTCGATGGAATCGATGGAATTAGCTGCACAAAATGCATGATTATCTCCGAAACCCTCGATAATACTGGAATTTGCTGCACTATTTGCAGCAAATGTTCGCTACGATTTCCCCTTGCGTGTCATCTCCGCAAGACCAACCCACTGCTCCTCGGTCACCTCGAGCAGATCGTTGAACTGCCCGGCGCCCTGCAGCCATTCGCCGCCGTCGATCGTGACGACTTCGCCGTTGATGTACCCGGCGTAGTCCGAGATCAGATAAGCTGCGAGGTTCGCAAGCTCATCCTTTTCCCCGACCCGCCGCAGCGGCACGCGGTTCAATAGCTTTTCCGACAGCTCGGGCGTCGGAGCCAGTCGGCTCCACGCGCCGTCGGTGGGGAACAGCCCCGGCGCGATCGCGACTTGCCGGATGCTATGGCGCGCCCATTCGACGGCGAGCGAGCGCGTCAAAGCGAGAACGCCGGCCTTGGCGGCAGCCGAGGGTACAACGAAGGCCGAGCCGGTGGAGGCATAGGAGGTGACGATGTTCAGCATCGTCCCGCCGACGCCTTGCTCGATCCATCTTTTGCCCACTTCCAGTGTCGTGTAAAACGTGCCGTGAAGGACGATATCCAGCACCGCATCCACCGCTCGCGGAGATAAATTCTCAGTCGGGCTGGCAAAGTTTCCAGCCGCATTGTTTATCAAAACATCGATCCGGCCATAATGCTGCTCCACGGCTGACACCATATCTGCGATTTGCTGCGGGTCGCGCACATCACAGCTTTTATAGAACACTTCACCGTTCATTTCGGAAGCGGCTTTCGCCAATACTTCCTCACGCCGACTAGTAATCGCCAGCTGCGCTCCCAGCTCCAGGAAACGCTCCCCCATAGCACGGCCAAGACCGGTGCCCCCGCCTGTGATGAGAATGACTTTATCCTTCAACAAAGATGCATCGAACATATCCACCCTGCCCTTCATCATGAAATTATCACTTCGCTAATTAACAAAAGCGGCTTCGAATTGCTCGATTCGACTCGTTTAGTCTCCTGTAAAATAGGTTTGATACTGCTTGCGAAGCTCGCGTTTCATGAACTTGCCAACAGAGGAACGTGGGATCTCATGAAGGAAAACCACATCATCTGGAATCCACCACTTAGCAAACTTGTCTACGATAAAAGTGAGCAACCCCTTTTTGTCGCCTGCTTGCAGCGCAGCGTCTTTGAGAACGACACAAGCGAGCGGTCGCTCACCCCATTTGGGATGCGGCACACCGATAACACAGGCTTCGAACACATTCGGATGCGCCATCAACGCATTTTCCAAATCGAGGGAAGAAATCCACTCTCCGCCGCTTTTGACCAAATCCTTGGATCTGTCGACCAATTTCACGAAACCTTCCCGATCAATCACCGCGATATCTCCGCTATGAAACCAGCCATCCTGGAAACCTTCAGCAGTTCGGGCATCTTTGTAGTATTCGGTTGCTACCCACGGCCCTCGCAGCCAAATTTCACCCATCTCCTTACCGTCCCAAGCCACATTGCCTCGTAGTCCGACGATTTTCATATCAAGCCCGGGCACCAGTAGTCCCTGTGTGGCTCGCGTATCGTATTGTTCATCAAGCGGGGCTTCTTCTTGGTAGCTTTTTAGGCGGGCTACCGTAACAAGCGGACACGTTTCCGTCATACCGTAAGCATGATAAAAGGGAACTTTCATCCGCTGCTCGTAGCTCTCAATCAGACTGCGTGGGGCAGCAGATCCACCGCAGACTACGGCGCGCAGAGATGATAGATCCAGTTGCAGCGCCTCTTGTGCTTGTAGGGCAGCTGTCCAAACCGTAGGGACGCCTGCTGCTATGGTGACCTTTTCGTCTGCGATCAGGCGGAGCAGAATATCCGGTGTAGGTGCCGGTCCGGGGAGCACCTGCTTGCTGCCGAACCAGACCGAGGCGAAGGGGAGCCCCCAGGCGTTAACATGGAACATCGGTACGATAGGAAGCACCGCGTCGCGTTCCGAAAGAGCTAGCGTATCCGCCAAGCCGATGGACAGCGAATGTAGATAAATCCCGCGATGAGAGTACACGACACCTTTGGGATTTCCCGTTGTGGCCGACGTATAGCACATCCCTGCGGAAGCGCTTTCATTTATATATTCAGGGTACGTATAATGAGAATCTCCGTTCTCTATCATGTTCTCATATAAATAGACGGGCTGTAAAGAAGTGGGCGGCAGTTCCTTTTTACCCGACATGATGATATACCCTTCAATGGTCGTCAGTTGATCCTGAATTTTTTCAATAATGGGCAGCAAGGTCTCATCCACGAAGAGGAATCGGTCTTCCGCATGATTAAGAATGTAGGCGATGTGATCGGCGGGGAGGCGAATATTAACCGTATGGAGGACAGCTTCCATGCAGGGAATAGCGAAATAGGCCTCCAAATGCCAATGATGATTCCAGGCAAAAGTGGCAATCCGATCCCCGGGCTTTACCCCTAACGCTTGCAGCGAGCTGGACAACATCTTCGCACGTCTTCCAAAATCAGCATACGTATATCGGTGAATGCCGGTACTTGTTCGTGAAACAACCTCTTTTTTGGGGAATAAGGATTGGGAGCGTTCGAAGAGAGAGCGCAGCGTTAATGGGTAATTGTCCATGGAAACACCTCCGGGGATTGTCTATTTCTATTGTAAATATATAAGGAGGAGGGACAAGATATGTCCAGAGTAAAAGAAATTAGTTGGGTCGATCTTAAATTTTAGTTGTGTTAACGGTTTACGCTATTTCTTATTAATGATAAGGATTAAACTGGTGTGAAATGCATATAATGAATATATAGGTTGGATTTAAGTTTGAATTAGTTGTATTAAAATTTAACATTCCATGGTAGAATGGAGGTGAGGTGATATTGAAAATGTCAGTTATGGAGCAGTATATCTTACAAAACAAATTAGAATCCGTCGCTAAACACATGTTCCCCTTTGAAGCTGAAAATTTGCACGAAGGCATCGCATTGGTTAAAGTATTGTCTTCTGTTTTGGAAAGTGTCGGTTTTGCTCCGAAAATAATGGACGAAATGGATTTACTTAAACCAGATTCTTTTGAAAAAGCTAAACAGGAAATTATACGACAATTAACTCGCGCAGCTGTTCAAGGAGCGAGTATTACATCTGAACAAAGTAAGGTTTATAGTCCAACTGAAGTTGCTCGGATGATGGGCGTCAGTCATACAACCATAAGTAAATATATCGCAGTTGGTCGATTTCAAGGTGTTGAACGCCCTGAACCAGGAAAACACGTTGAGATAACCGGCAGAACGGTTTTGGAATATCCAAACGGCGAAACAAAACCCGTCTATCAAATTGCGCTTGAATTTAAAGAGCGGATGCGTCGTGCTGAAGAAGAAGAACAAGAAAGTGAAATTGAATTTATTGAAAAGAAGATTCAAGCATACCAAGAACGATATCGTTCTATCGAAGACCTAGAGAAAGAGTTGTACTCCGGAGCTACACTTTCAAATACATCAGCTGCGTTGGATCTCGACGTTTGGAAATATTTTGAAATCAGGAGAAATGCCCTTCTTGGCTAGTTTAACAAACCTAATATTTCTAAGTGATGTAGGTTCGTTGCACATGAACTTTCCGGAAGTTGTTCTTAGTGCAAATCTAAAAGCAGGAAGTTCAGCAAAAACTCAAAAGTTCACCCTGAAGTTAACGTTTTCAAATTCATTTTTAGAATGCGAAGAACGAGGAACGTTTAGTGGTGATCTATTGGAATATTTCTACAATTGGTACAACGAAGATAACTCACTCATCATGAAATTTCATAATCACGAGCATCCAGCGGGCACTGATGTAACCAGCATTAAACGGTTCGATCCACTTCATATTCACAAAAAACAAGATCCATCCGATAACGATGGTAAAATACATGACCATAGCCCTTTTCAAAACCTGGATGATGTTCTTAGAATACCGCCTATTTCAAAATTGAATGGGGGGGTTACTTTTGGTAAGTAGGTGCACGAAAGGTAATGAATTAGCCATTCCTGGTCACACCAAACACACTATGCATTAACAACCTACCATTCGGATAATCAAAGTAAGCAGCCTTAGCTTCTCTTTGGTCGGTCCACTTATTAATAAGATTCTTCTCACCTTCAACTTCCTCAATGTTTGCATTCAGTCACCAAGGCATTCCGTTATTTACAGCGATAATAATATTGTAGTGAAATCTAGCCACGCTAAAATCCCTCCCTTATTGTCCTAAGAACCATAATCCAGCAGCTAAACCAAGTATCCATATGGCTAGTACTAAGACTCCCATGACTGTATCAAGTAACGATCCCTTACTCTCCCTGTTATCCTTTTGATTTAAACGTAAAGACGGCTTATCCACGCTCAAACCCATCACCTACCTTGATTAAATTCCCTTCACTATCAAACACCGTACCCTTTGTTGTTATTGGTTCTGCTGTACCCATATGCTCATTGTTGTGGCAGTCAAGGCACACATACTCCAGGTTACTATGATTCAACGTTACCCACGTATCATTGATGTTCTTCGGAGTCAGGTAAAGCTTGTGATACACAATATGCCCTGGTCCTTGGCACCTTTAACATAGGCCGAATACAGAAGTAATATAAGCTGCTCTGCACGCTTTCCATGCTTTGCTGTTATATAATTTCTTTGCAAATTCTCTAGCCATATCAGTACTCTACCTTCTCTATCTTTAAACACTTCTTACAGGAGGATTGCTGTTCAATTATTTATCATCCTTTCTTAAAAATGGGATGTTTTGTTTATACAAAAATTGTAAGGTTCAAATCCCAGACCCATATATTTCATGGTAGAATTAAACAATAAAATAAGAGGGGCTGAAAAGAAAAATGCTAAATAATGACGAAGAGAAGTTACGACAAAAAGAGTTCGAACTGAACGAATCAAACAGACAAAAAAACTTTGAAGAAAGTGAAAATATCAGAAATCAATCACACTCAGGAATGGAGCAAGCTAGAGGAGAGCAACACAGTGAGATTATCAGAAATCAACACCAAATCTTCGAAAATCATATTGGTTTACTCACTGAGAAAATAAAAACTATAGAAAAAAATTCAATGGACGCTCACCAAAAGAATCTTGATGACGCAAAAGATATAGTAAGTAAATTACGGGCTTATCAAGATAGTGCCAAGAGTATACTAGGATTTATATCTATAGATAGCCACGCATCTGCATATAAAGATGAAGCTGACCGAGCCAGATTTGCAAAACATGTGTGGTTCGTTATTACTGGCCTTTTATTTTTTGTCTTAGTTATGAGTGCATATTATAATTCGAAAAATAGCACTGGTGTTGAACTCACTTGGATAAATTTTGCCACAAGATGGTCGATTACTGTTGCGATTGTCGCAGCTGTTACTTTTTCTGCTAGACAAGCGAATAAACAAGAGCGCATAGAACGTGAAAACCGTAATATGCAGTTGCAAATGGCAACAATTGACCCATACCTTGAAATATTCGACGAAGCTGAGCGTAAAGAAATTAAAAAGAATCTTGTTGATCGCATTTTCACTGGAGTTGACACTAGTCCAAAGCATGAAGATGATAAGCAAGCCATTTTACCCATAGACATTAATAAAATTATTGAAACTGTAAGTGCTGCCATTATAAAAAACGGAAAATAGTTTAAATCAAAACCACTAGCCTGCGCTGGTGGTTTTTTCGAACTGAAAATCCGCTCATAGAATGACCACTTACTCATATCTTATATTGTGTTTAACTCAGGCAACGCTGCTAAGCCATGCCGCAAAAGCATTCACGGATTTTATGAATTTGAGTTACACAATCACTTAATATGGTTATGTGCTCTAAATTCTGAATTTTTTTGTTGCTGCAATAATCCTATCTTGGATGAATCCGATGTATCGGAGTGTGAAAGCAGGATAAGAATGATTAAATATCTTCTGAAGCATCGCAACATCCTTATTTGCTTGATAAAAATGGTATCCGTATGTTTTTCTCAGCGTATGTGTTCCGATGGCATCAAGCTTGTATTCACGAGCGATCTGACGAAGGATCTTATAAGCCATGCTTCGTTTTAGTGGCTTATTTACGCCCTGCCTACTCTTTATCAAAAATTCGTCCTCATCACGATCATATAGAAGTGCGAGAAGTTCTTTTCTCACTTCTGGATTCATTTCGAGGCTTTTTTGCTTACCTGTCTTAATTTCTGTCAAATACAACTCTCTCTTCTTCAGGTCCCGAATCCGAAGCTATAAAATGTCCGATATGCGTAATCCAGTGTTAATTCCGACTTCGAATAGGATATAATTCCTAATCTCCTTCTCTGCCCGTAACCTCTTCTTTATGTCTGATATGATCTCCGGATCTCGAATTGGCTGTACGAAATTCATGTGATCCAATCATCCTTTTTCAGTTGCCTTCGCTCAGCCCTATTTCTCGGTAGTCTCATTGGAACGAGCAATAAAGCCGCATGGCGTATCATCCATTTGAGAATCAAGTTGAACATGTTCATCACCTCTTATTGAATGGTTGTATTGCTTCAGCCATAGTCCATATCTCCCATATATCGAACACGTTCATCCCCTCCGCATCATTCCGAGGTTTTACACGATGTGATGAGCAAAGGACGAATAAAGTGGGCGTTATTTCTTCGGCTACGCCCTTGCCGCCAGGGTCCGTACCTTAGCTGCACTGGTCACAGTAGAAAGGGGTCAGTTCGCGTCTCGGCATTTACCCCTGCCGGTGAGCTGAAAACATGCCCATGCGTCGCATGACTGAAATTGGGGAGGCACGGAGTATTCGAAAGTAAGGGGTTTTTGAAAATAAAAAATAGCCGCGATTATCGCAGCTTACTTTGTCTGTTTATTTGTCGGAAAAACAGACCAATATATTTTTCTTTTGCTCATAGTAGCCGTATGAACAAAAGGAACTGAATGCCTTCAATTAGGCATGCACTTCGCTTTGCTCTTACGAGCTGGGGCATCTAACCCCACCTCACACCACACCCTTGACGCTAAACGTCTAAGATCAACGATCTGATCCACGGCATGGCCGAGTCCTACATATGATAATGGTACAGTAGGTATTACCCGAGCAACATTTGCTCTTTGTGATTCCACTGTACCCCGTTTGTATTGACATTTTGTCGACAAGCTTTAGACACAAAATGGACATTTACTTAGAATTGCAGCAGTCTTCTACAATCTAGCCATCGTCAGCCGAATTTTCGTGTAAACATTTGTAAATAAATGATGACAATGATTGTGTTACTAATTATAATTCATTCATATATATATAAAAGGAGTAACAGATGAGTGCGTATAAGCATCGTATTGCTGACCGGTTACGCGGCAAAAAAGATCACTTGAGGGATAAAACGTTACCAGAACCACTTGCCTCTAGGGGAAATATCGGAATAGCCTTTGTAAGTATATCAGGACTACCAAAATACTTTTATGCTCATAGTGGTTATGATGGTGGTAGTTCCGGTGATCCTGTTCTAAGAGAATTTTCTCATTTAAGAACAAAGCGAGTATTTCGAACTCTTTGTATCCCTAATAAGGGTGACACGAAAGATATGGCTTATAATAGGAAAGTTGATACAGAATCAAAAATTCTTGAAGATATTGCATGGAGAATTGATTACAAGCGGCTAGTTCGTGGTATTATAGTATTATACACAGAAAGAAAACCATGTGTTAGCTGTTACGCTGTAATCAAGCAGTTCCAATCACGATTCCCACTAATCCAAGTTTCAGTTTATTACGGATGAGAGGAGCTTAAAAATGAGAAAATATCCAACAAAATCCGAATTAATTTCTTATATTGATGATGCCTTTGAGGAGTTCCAAGC
>NZ_JBFTQB010000029.1:0-17446 GCF_056398785.1 Paenibacillus sp. 01T422
GTTTTATGTATTTTTGCAACCCATTTGATCGTATTCAAAGTATTGTAGAGAAAATGTGGATTTAGCTGATAATGGAGCGCTTCCATTTCTGCTTCCTTTTTCAGCGATTCCTCTCTTTTTACCTGCTTAATAAGGTCTTCGAGCCGATTCAACATTTGATTATAGCTTTGACCTAAATGCGCCCATTCCGTGGAGCTTTTGGAAGTCCAATACGCTCTCAAATCGCCAAGCTCCGCTCGGTTCATCAAAGCTTTTAACACATAAAGAGGTCTCGTTACATAAGTCATGAACAAGAGGGAGCTGCCTGCACTGAGCACAACAACAAGAGCAAATAAAGCCATCAACCAAGCGCGATAATAAGGAAACGCTGAAGTAAACGATGGAATCTTGGTTTCATAGTAAGATGTCCACTGAACTCCCCCGATCATATCCACGTGTTTCGCAGAATGAAGAACCGAATCATCCGTATGCAAATAGTCAGCTTCACGCCCTACGCTCTGCAATTCTTCTCCCGTATATAAGCCATTCCGATAAACCACTTTATTATTCTGATCCATCAGAACATAGGCTTGAGAAGTACTCTTGGCGGATACTTCCTTCATTAACTTGTTCATATTAACCCATAGCGTTACCCTTCCAAGTTCCTGCAAGCCTGACTTGTCCCTGATCGACTCCGTGTAGGTCAGCAAGTAAGCATCGAGTTTACTATTTTCAGCAATTACTGGTTCAAAACGTTTCTCTGCACTTCGGATACGTGTATCCAGCATCCCTGTTCCCTCTGCGCTCTGAGCACATAACGTTCGATTCGATGTCTGCAAGGTCAAGCAAACCTGTTCCAGATAACGGTTCTGTAGCATTTGATCGGACAGCAAGCTGTTCGTATATTCATTCAATTCCCTTCCTTGTTGGGAAGCATCGTCCTTCATTTTGACTAAGGTTACAACGCCATATTCCTCAGTAACTCGGTGCGTTATTTCTGATGCGTTGAGCAGTCCCTGATAGATGGCAGCAATCATTTGATCGTGCTTTTGATCCGCTGCAAGAGTGAACTCTTTCTTGCTGTATGCGGAAAATTGCTGATGAAATACATACATGCCCGAGATTACGGGAATTGAAATAATCAGAAACATATAGAGAAGCACACGAAATTGAAAGCGATTAAATATATGTCTGAGCAGCGATCGCATACATCACCTTTTCATGTTGCAGTTGATAGTTATCTCATTATAAATCTATCTTTTACCAAAAAGATACACATAAAAGAGAGGCTGTACACGACGTGGCGGATGCGAAAACATATACGATGCGTAGTTGCAGCTGATGGGGAACTACAGGGTCTTATTTCTCTTAAAAGCTTACATTATAGCCACATTGGCACAAATTAGCGGACCATAGTTCCGATCTATTGGGTAAATCGTCCGAATCAGAGGAAATAAGGGACTGTAGTTCCGATTCGCTGTCTGTCCCCCCGTCCCCCCACTCCCAGCTCAGTTTGACAAAAAAGAGGCCACCCCTCAGGTCATATTTCTGACCCAATGAGATAGCCCCCTATTTTCTACTATTCTCATTCACCGTACTAAAGCACTTTGGACAAAAAGGACTTTGTCCGCTCTTGTTGCGGGTTTTCGAAGATTTGCTTAGGTTTGCCTTCTTCTACAATTACACCTTGCTCCATGAACATAACGCGGTCGCCAACTTCGCGAGCGAAGCCCATTTCGTGGGTAACGACAACCATCGTCATCCCTTCCTTAGCCAGCTGCTTCATAACCGCCAGCACCTCGCCGACCATTTCGGGATCCAAAGCGGATGTCGGTTCATCGAACAGCATAATCTTCGGCTCCATCGCTAGTGCGCGAGCAATCGCAACACGCTGCGCTTGACCTCCGGAAAGCGAATCTGGATAAGCATCAGCTTTATCGGCTAGCCCAACTTTCGTTAGGAGCTCCAACGCTTTTTTGCGCGCTTTATCCTCCGACCATTTACGCACTTGAATCGGCGCGAGCATAATATTATCAATAACCTTCATATGCGGGAACAAGTGAAAACGCTGGAACACCATGCCGAGCTCCATGCGGATCTCATTGATTTTATTCGTCGGATCCGTAATGTCCTTGCCCTCAATCTTGATGGAACCGCCATTAGGCTGCTCCAAAAGGTTCAGACAACGCAGAAACGTTGATTTCCCCGATCCAGAAGGACCAATCACAACCAAAACCTCTTGGTGCTGAATATCTGCAGAAATATCACGCAAAACCACGTTATTGCCGAATGCTTTTTTAAGATTTCTAACTTCAATCATCGCGGTCATATCTCTACACTCTCCTTTCCACATAGCTAAGCAGCTTGCTTAGAGAATAAGTGAGGATGAAATAAATGAAAGCAGCAGTCAGGTAAGGCTCCCACACAGCGAAATATTGGCTGCGCATCGCATTGGACCAATACATCAATTCTGGCGCGGCGATAACCGCAAACAGTGAGGAATCCTTAATCAACACGATAAACTCATTCCCAAAAGGAGGAATCATCCGCTTAATCGCTTGCGGCAAAATGACCTTTTTCATCGTTTGATAATGTGTCATCCCTAGGGAATGCGCGGCTTCGGTTTGGCCTTTATCGATGGACTGAATACCTGCCCTGAAGATTTCGGCCATATATCCTGCGGAGTTCAAAGATAAAGCAACAATGGAAGCAATGATGGCATTGGTTGTACCGAGAAACAAGGGAACGACCCCGAAATGTACGAGCAAAATCTGTACCAACAACGGTGTACCGCGGAAAAAGTTCACATATATGCTAGTTGGCCATCTTAAGTATCCACGGTGAGACATTTTGCCTAATCCAACAGCCAGCCCCAGCACGGAACCGAAGCAGATGGACAGAATGGATATCCCAATGGTCCAGAGCGTGCCTTTTAATAAAAGCGGTATATATTCAATAATAATGTCAAAACGAAACTCCATTCCGCACTTCCTTTCTTACCTTATTATGCTAATAACAGAACAACAGCATGCGTAGGATTGAAGTCACGCATGCTGCTTCTCTTATTATTTTTGTTCAAGTAATTTTTTCGTGTCAGGCTCTTGACCGAACCATTTTTTGTACACTTTTGCATATGCCCCATTTTCAATCACTTTTTTGATTGCTGGGTCAATTTTCGCTTTAAGCTCGCTGCCTTTAGGAAGCAGAATACCGTAGTATTCGGACTCAAAGTTCTTAGGATCGGAAATTGTAACTAACTTTTTGTTCGGATTATTTTTCACATATTCACGAACAATGGCGATATCCGCGACAACCGCGTCTACACCGTTATTTTCAAGTTCCAACAGCGCAAGCGTGTTGTTATCAAGACGTTTCAAGGATGGGTTCTTATCGCCCAAGATTTTGCTCATCAGCGTATCTGCTGTCGTAGAGATTTGAACAGCAACCTTCTTGTCCTTCAGGTCTGTCGCGCTTTTGATTGGGCTGCCTTCTTTGACAAGGATCATGTTAGTCGATTCAAAATACGGGATGGAGTAGTCATACGATTGTTTACGCTCATCTGTAATCGAAACGCTGGAAATACCACCTTGATACTCTTTTCCTTGTTTAACACTGGTAAGCATTGTATCCCAACCAGTATTCGTTACATCGTAGGAAAGTCCTGCTTCTTTCATAACTTCTGCAAGAAAATCGATGTCAAAACCGGTCATCTTGTCTTTGTCCATATATTCCATTGGTGCATAAGCAGCATCTGTCGCAAACTTGTACTTCGTGCCGCCAGCGCCGGTATCTTTAGCCCCACAACCTGTTAAACCGATTACTAGAGCTGCTGTCAATACAAAAAAAGATATTTTTTTCATTAAAATTCCCCCCGTGCTATGTATGGAACGAATCATATTTTAACATCTGGTCAATAAAATGACAACGTCTGCGATTAGAAAAATACTCAGGAAATTACAGGTAATCGCTATTCTTATTCATTTTTGGTTTTTTGCACAATAGAAGCAGACTACCTTTGTTCTTTTTACCGATTAAAAATAGAAAACGCCCGGATCTCATGATCCGAAGCGTTCAATTTCCATAGTTGCTGTCGTCGTATGCCGACCCTTACATCATTTTCAAAATGGCTTCCCTTCCCGTCATTCCAGCATAAATGCCCAGGTCTTCCGCCGTGTACGTCACCGATTCAAGCGGTGCTTCCAGAAGCTCTTCAATCGTGCGGACGCCAGTTGCTCTTGCCGCGACAATGTTGCGTTCGCTCAAACGCTCGTTGAGCAGTGCGACATCTAATGCACCGCACATTATATATCCTTTATCTGTCGTTACTACCAGCAGCGTCGTCTTGGGCAATTTAACCTCTATCGCAATTRCAGTATGTCCCTCAAGGAGAATAGGTTCTACGCGCATCATGCTCTGCACAGCTCCTCTTTGCAGTCTTACGGTAGTATATGCGCATGCGGCTAGTACGGTGTGATGTTTAGTGGAAAAAGAATTTTGGTGGGTACGAAAGTTTAAGTCCATAAGAAGCAAAAGGCGAAACCCGAATGGTCGGTGGCAGGATCGAGGTTAATAACCAAGCGATAGTACAAGGCGGTTAATTATCTAAAGTAATTGATCAAACCTGTGAGATAGCTCTAGAAATTCGTTAGACCATCCACTACTTATAGAAATTTCTTGTAATGAGCCTGTTGGGGCAAGTAATATCTTTAAGTCTTCTATAATAGATTCCTCATTCTCTTTCGTCTTTTTTATAAGACTATCCAAGAATTGAAGTAAGTGTTCGAGTGAATCATATTTTGACCATGTGACATCAGTAGTCGGAGAATTCACTTGGTCACGAACTTTCTGAAGTATACTAGTCAATTGTTGGTTCCTTTCATTCATTTTCGCGAACCTCCTATGTAACTCGTGCAGCACCGTTCACTCTTAGCAGCATGAAAAGCTAACGGACAGAGCAGCCCTTATTCGCAGCAAATAAGGCGTTTTCAGATTCTAACGGACACCACAGCAGCTATTCACATGATTAGCATGAAATTTGGCAGTAAATCGATCAAATAACGACTCTGGAGTCCGTTAGATTTGCGAAGAGGGCTATTTATCGCAAATAACGGCACTGAGGTCCGTTAGCGCTCTCCCCGAGCCACGACGATGCGCCCAGCTCCTTCGAGTCCCTTGTCTAATAAGCTATATCCACAAGCCGCCCCTCAGAGGCGACCACCAAATCCCGCCCTTGCAGGAAAATCTGCAACCCGCGTCGGCCACCGCTAATACTTACCAATTCCAACGACTCGACAGAGGCATGCAAGTAAAACGGGTACTTCTTCTTCATGCCCAAGGGGGATACGCCGCCCCGAATATAACCTGTAAGTGATTGGATGTCTTTCACAGGCACCATTTCAATTTTCTTATTTCCACTTACTGAAGCGAGGCTCTTTAAGTTCAGTTCCTGATCACCGGGAATGCAGGCTGCAAGAACACCTGTTTTATCCCCTTTTAAAATGAGAGTTTTATATAACTGGCTAGGCTTAAGGCCCACTTTGGCGGCAACGGTAGTGGCATCCAACTGATTTTCATCCCACTCATATTCGTGTAGCGAATAAGCAATATGGAGRGAATCGAGGATTCGGCAGGCGTTCGTTTTGTTTGACATAAGTTCCTCCTCTTTTGTATACAAAAGTTGCACGAATGAAAAACCAATCTATATTTGGATATCATAACATGATATAGTTAGGACATGAGCAATTTCTAGGCTGCAAGGAGGCCATATGAGTCAAGGTAAACCTAACCACACAGGTCATTTATTCACTGTAGAAATTTTAATTGAAGAGGCTTCTAATGGGCTTGCGATGGAAAAGCTCCTTCAACTTCTTAACGCACAGACGGTCAAAGATTATCAAATCCTCAAGGGCATCGAGCTCGGTAAATTAATTGAATTGAATACAACGAAAAAAGTGAGCACGCCTCCTTCATATACTGGCAAAAAGGCAGTAACTTCACCCCCGCCTGCAACTCCCGCGCCAACGATGAAGTCAACAGCGCCAAGCGGAGCGGCCGATCACATTATCACGCAGCTAGAAGGCTTCAAAGCAAATAACACATTGATTCGACTAACCGTTATCAAAGGGCAGGGCATTAAACTCAATCTTCCCTGCCGGATTTTGAATTATGACAGCAGCAATCAGAACGTTGCCGTATATCACGTGGATGAGAAGAAAGTTTACTCATTCCGACTAAATGAAATCGACGATTACGTCGCTTTCTAACACAAAGAGGATGTCCCTACTAGGGACATCCTCTTTACATTAGTTGCCCGATGCCGCGGCATGAACGCCATGATTTAGCATATTCTCCAGTTCAACTGCGTTCACTGGCGGGCTGAACCAATAGCCCTGTACTTCATTGCAGCGGTTCTGATGCAGGAAGTGCAGCTGTTCTTCCGTTTCTACACCTTCAGCAATGACTTTCAAGTTCAGATGGTGCGTCATTGCGATAATCGTTGTTACGATGGCCGCGTCATTGGGATCCACCATAATGTCACGGACAAAGGAACGATCAATTTTCAGCTTATCAATCGGGAATTTCTTCAAATAATATAAGGAGCTGTAGCCGGTCCCGAAATCATCAATGCTCACGTGAACACCTAGCTCCTTGAGCTCCAGCAGAGATTGAATCGCGTGATCAACATCCATGGTCATGCTTTCGGTAATTTCAAGCTCCAAATACTGCGGATCAAGTCCTGTTTGTTCCAGCACATGAGAGATTTTGCCCTTCAGGTTATGCTGGAAAAACTGTCGCATCGACAGATTTACGGAAATCGGCATCTTCGGGAAACCTTGATTTTGCCAAGCTTTATTTTGCTTGCACGCCGCGCGCAGTACCCATTCCCCGATCGGCACGATCAACCCGGATTCTTCCGCAAAGGAAATGAAATAGTTCGGCGAGATCAGCCCTTTCTCAGGGTGATTCCAACGAATCAACGCCTCTACACCGACTATGCGCCCAGTCTCAATATCAACCTGTGGTTGATAGAATAAAACAAACTCCTCCCCAGCGATCGCTCTGCGAAGCTCATTCTCCAGCTTGAGGCGATTGATGGATACGGATTTCATATCAGAGTTGAAAATTTGGAAATCATTGCGCCCTTTCTCTTTCGCTCTGGCGAGCGCAATGTCAGCGTATTTCATCAGTGTCTCTGCATCTTCACCATCTGCCGTTGAGATGGCGACACCGATGCTTGCTGTAATATGCAGCTCATACTGCTCAAGAACAAATGGTTTTTCCAAGACGCGATTAATCTCCGCAATGACAGCAATGACATCATTAGAGTCAGCTACATTCGTGTAGAAAAAGGCAAATTCATCGCCTTCCGTTCGCGCCAAGTAATCATTTTCGGTGATGCATCTTGTGAAGCGTTCTGCAAGCTGCAGAAGCAGCATATTGCCATAATCGTAGCCGAAACTGTCGTTGACTAATTTGAATCTATCAATATCTAGATAAAAGACGGCAACCCGCTGCTCTACTGATCTAGCCAAACTCAATCGCTCATTTAGGTGGTCTCTAAACATGCGCCTATTGGGTAGCCCCGTCATGTCATCATAATAAGCCATATACCGGACTTGTTCATCTCCGCGCTTGCGTTCCGTTATATCCTGACAAATGAGTATAAAGCCCTTAACACCTATGTTCAGTTGAACAGGAACGGCCGTTGCGTGCAAGTCAACCCGATAGCCGCTTTTGTGCGACACGGAAGTTTCAAAGGTAAGCGGCTCTCCATCCGTCGCTAGTTGAAGTTGACTGCATGTCAGCTCATACTGCTCTTGCGTCACGAAATGACTGAAGCGTTTCTCCAGCAATTCCGCTGCCGAATATCCGAGGATCGTCTCCGCCGCTGCATTAATCCGAACGAAGGTCCCTTCTTGGTCAAATATCCCAATCGCATTCGGATTATGTTCAAATAAAGAATCCAGTACATGATGATAGGATTGGTTCTGCAGATCTGATTTTGATAGGTGCTGAATGTCCCTTTCTTTCCTCAACAGCTGAATAAACAGCGGCAGAGCAGTTAGAACACATATCCATACAGCATACGGCTTTACGTAAAGGCTTACGAATATGGCGACAATCAAATATCCGCCAATATAGAGCCGGTTTTTCACAAATTTGCCTCCTCTTACGATCTCACTCTAGGTAATAGGAAGCGTCACACTGTGTGATTCATCCGACATACATCCAAGTCACTATGTAATTTAATCCATTTCCGTTACTCACTACTTTCTACATAAATCGAGCTTTTCCTGCAAATAGGGCACAAAATAAAGAAAAAAGAGTCGGATTCTCCTGACTCTTTCCAGTTTTATTATTTTAGAGCGGCAATAGCAAGCAGAATCCATCCCACTAAGAAACTCAAACCGCCAAGCGGTGTAATCGGTCCAAAAAATTTGATTCCTGTCAAACTAAGCGCATACAAACTACCGGAGAATAAAATGATTCCGATAAAAATCGCCCATCCGGAAGCATTCACCATCGAAGTATTTCCCAGCTTGTCTGACAAAATGGCAATGGCGATTAGCGCAACCGCATGAATCATGTGATAATGCACGCCAGTTTGAAAAACCTCTAGTTTGTCCGGCGTTAATTTTTGCTTCAACATATGTGCCCCGAAAGCGCCCAATGCGACTGAAAGAAAAGCGTTCAAGCTGCCGATCAGCACAAAAAGTTTCATCATGGTCTCCAATCTTCCCTTCTTTAAAGCTATAATTTATTCCACTTCGCCGATATCATGTTGCCCAACGATCAGGCGTACTGGCTCCAAGTATACCTTGGTAACTGTCGGTTGTTTAATTAAATCGATCTCAATATCTAAAATTTTATTGCGGGCGATTTTGCCTTCTCTTTTGTCATAAACGACCTCGAATTGTTTGAGTCCCAGCTCATAAATCAGAACGGAAGAACCGATGGAAAGGGCGTTAGACTGGAACTCCCCGTGCTCAAACAGTACCTCAGATAAAATTTCTTCATTCATGTCCACAATCGTAACATACTGGCAAAATTGGTACTTCATCAATAACTGCCCCCTCTAAATTAGTAAAGTTTAGTTACCAATTCGCCGGAAAATGTCGAAATTCCTGCATTATTCAGTATGACCAAGAATGTTCACAGAAAACCCACAAAATAGATGACGACTGGGATGGTAAACATACTAAACAAGGTCGATGTAAACACAGCTTGTGAAGAAAACTCCGGTTCATTCTCATACTCAATCGCCAGCAGCACGCTGCTGAGGGAGGTTGGAACAGCACATGAAAGAACTAATGCCTGTGCAGTCAGCCCTTCTATGCCAAGCATCCACACGACAAAAAATCCGAGCAATGGTCCCGCAATCAGCCGCAAAATATTCGAGACAGCCACATTGGAGAAGTGAAATTCCCACTTCATCCCGCCGAGCTGTACGCCAAGTGTTAAAAGCGCAGTTGCCATGAAAGCGTTGGAAATATACGTCAACGGCAGATGGATGGAAGATGGGACTGGCAGATGGAAATATCTCAGCAGCAGTGCAATCGGAATGGCATAAATGACGGGTAACGACAAGATCGTCTTCATCGTTGCTTTCCAAGTTGATTTGTGGGCATTTAACGTGTAAATCCCGTACGTGTTAGGAATCAAATTTTGCATAATCATGATGATAATTTGAATAGAAAGGGTATAGGCATTCCCGCCGAATACAGTTTGATTAAGCGGTAGTGCGTAATTGGCGCTATTATAGAAAATAACGCTATTTCGCATGGCAATCCGCATGCCACGCTGCATTTTTCTAATCCGTATATAAATCTCTATCACTGCAAAAAGTAGGCTAAAAAACAAGGCAAAAAACAAGAGGACCTGCAGAATGACATTCAGATTCATTTCAGACTCATACAGTTTTACGAAAACGATAGCGGGAGAAAAAACATAGAAATTGAGTTTGGATAATGTTTTAATATCAAGATGAAACGCACGATACATGACTGCGCCAATCGCGATCATGATCGAAATCGGCACAATATTATTAATTAGAATATAAACAAAATAACTCATTTCTGATCCTCACTTAAATGAAGTTCCGTTGCTGTAGTACGCATCCTTGCTGTAGGTCGTAAAAGCAACTTCAACCTCAGGCAAGCCGAGCCCAAGGATATGGGTCGTAACTGCCGTTGCGACGGCATCCCTGATCTGGTCCCCTCTTTCAAACCAGGCGACTTCAACAAACGGATAGGCTGGAACGATTTTACCCCCGAATATAGCTGGATGCTGCACACACTCTAGCGTAAAATTATCGGTGTCACATTCGCAAATAGCAGCAAGCTGTTCAACTAAGCTCTCACTTATTCCACAAACTTGTTCGACAGATACTCCTCTGAACGTTAATCTTGGCATACTTCTAACTCCAATCCGTTAGTGCCGTAAGGCTTCTTATTTCGTTGATGCGTTTACGCTGGCAATGATTCGTTTCAATTGTACATTGAAATTGTGAATTTCTTCTAGAGACAGCCCGCTGGATTCAAGCAGCGTCTGAGGTATGCACAATGCTCTTTCATAGAGCGAGAGTCCCGTTTCCGTAATGACAATGTTCACAACACGCTCGTCTTCGACTGACCTTTTCCGCTGAATCAACTGCTGAGTTTCCATCCGTTTGAGCATCGGCGTCAACGTACCAGAATCCAGATCCAGCTTCTCGCTAAGCTCCTTGACGGTGCTCTCTTTTTGATCCCACAGAACGAGCAGCACCAAATACTGCGGATAGGTAATTCCCAAACCTTCAAGGAAAGGACGATACATCCGTGTAATCGCTCTTGAACTTGCATATAAACTAAAGCAGAGCTGATTTTCAAGTTTTAATAATTCATTGGTGCTCATACGATCGCTTCCTTCCTAAGTCATATTGTGAACAATCGATTTGCTTCAAATGTATATAAAAATAACCCTACTGTCAATGCGAATAGTCAGATAAGTTCATAAATGTTGTATGATTCCATCTTGTGCCGTTCTCCATTAGGGTGATATGGTATTACTACTTGAAATCACTGTAACCCTTAGTCCGTGTGGGGAGGCGCGCCTGTGAATGTGAATTTTTCCGGAGACAATCGCAAGTTGTACATTAAACTTTTACTGACTACAATTCTCTGTACGGTTCTTACGCTGCTTGTATCCTCAACGATTTATTTCGTGAATTACAGAAACATTAACTTGAACCAGGTCTATCAAACCGATTTAGAAAATCTAACCCAAACGAGCCGCGAAGTCATCTCGATGACGGAAAGTGCGCAATCGCTTACATTTCAATTGTACCGGAACGGCAATATCAGCAAACTGATGTTTTATGAAAACCCTGATATCTATGATACCACTGCTGCCATGCGTGAATTGAACAATTATTTGAATTCCATGCCTTACATTGCTTCCATCTATGTCTACAACCCCAAAGCCAACTATGTGTACATAGCTTCTAACTCTGGGCAGAACGGATTAATGACCAAAGAAGAACTGGTCGACAAAGATATTTTGAACGTACTGGATCATTTCCAGGAGATCAAGCCCTTCGTGCCCATTCCGCGTACCTACTTAAAAAGTGCATCAAGCTCGCAAAAAAGCAATGTCTACACGTACCTTTGTTATGATGCGATCGGCAACAACAATGCGCTCAATTCAGCCATTATCGTCAATATCACAACGGACTGGATCAATAAAGATATCGGCAAGCAGCAAAACAACGGATCGAACAGCTCTTATATTATTGATAATAAAGGCAGGACGCTTAGCGGCGATCTTCCTAATCATGCAGAAGCATTAACTCCTGAATCAGCCATTGCCAAACATATTATGAGTAGTAAAGACTCCGGTTACTTCATTGATACGGTGGGTGACAAGAAATCCTTAATCACTTTTACAGCCCCGGATTCCTTGGAGTGGCGGTACATCCGTATCACACCTTATCAAACGWTTACGGAGAAAATCAATAAAATCCGCACAACGACGATTTACATCGGTGCCTCCATTTTAGTCGCTGGATTGTTGGTTTCCTGGCTATTATCTCGTAAGCTTTATGTCCCAATTGATCGTATTGTAACGAAAATGAAATCCCTGGAATCCGATAAGCGAAATTCTTTGTTTACATTAAAACAAGATGTCTTGCGGAAGCTGATTCAAGGTCATGAGCCTATTACGGTGAAATTGATGCGGGAAAAACGCAGCGAACTAGGCATTTCGTTCGATTTCCAAAGCGATTATCGTCTGGCGTATGAACAATCTTAACTTCAGTGAACTGGCGTGATAAATCGTTGATACAGTGGGTTTTAAAATGGAAATAAATTGTCACCATGTCGTATTCATGCTACGATTGTTTCAAAAATATACCAATAAAGGGGGATATGACCTATGGATTGGTTCTCTACGCACAAGGACAATATGGATGAGGTATTCGCAGAAGCGGAAAATCTTATTCGCGCATTTCCTGAGCCGCTGAATCGTCACGGATTAGCCTATTTCGCGAAATTTGACCTGCGACAGGAAAAGAGCACGAAAAATTATATCTGCTATTTGCTTCCCTATTGGATGCAGGAAATAACTCATCTGCCGAGCGATGTGGTCAAAAGGCTGAGTTTAGCGAATGTGTTCGTTATGCTTCATTATTTCGTTGTAGATGACATTATGGATTCTGCCAAAGGGGAGCATAAGGACAAGCTGCCGCTGGCGAATTTATTTCAAATGCAGTATCAAATGGTGTATAGAGCGTTATTCTCGTCGCATTCCCCTTTTTGGCATTATTACGAGACTTATGTACTGGAATGGGCAGGCGCAGTTGCCGGCGAGCTGAGTGGCGATTACTTTCACACGGACAAAAGGAAGGTTGCCTGGAAAGCTAGTCCTGTCAAAAACGCCAGCACAGGAGCGCTGCTTCTCGCTGGTCAGGCTGAGCTGATTCCAGTCGTGACGGGAGCCGTTGAGCAGGTGCTTGTGACCCTGCAAATGCTTGATGACTGGACGGATTGGGAGGAAGATTTGGACGAGGGCTCCTATAATTGCTTGGTTGCTTGGTTGCGGGGGAGTGAGATGCGCATAGAGAGTGATTCTTTGACGTCAGAGTGGGTCAAACAGCAAATATATGTTTGTGATGGGCTGGAGGGATATAGCGAGGTGGCTGTTAGGCATCATGAGGAGCTGCTAGCGCTAGAGTTACCAATGAAAGAGCTTCAACTCTTTCATTTTAGTCTTGTTGATAGTTTGCGGGTAACGGCAAAAGAGATCCAAGAAAAGCGGAATCATCTTCTTAATGGCGGTTTATACTATTATTTGTCGGATTCTAGCAAATTTTGATAGAATATTTTGAATATTCATGCTATACTCCTCTTGTTGGGAATATTACCCAGCGGTTCACGTGTAGAACGCTGAGCCTAACGGACTGTAATGCCCCTATTCATGACTTTTCAGCTTGAAATAGGATTTAACGGACCTGTGCGGCGCTATCTACCTCGAAACAACCCATAACAAGGGGTTTAACAGTGAATAACGCCTCCTCAGTCCGATAACATCCAATTTCGTCGCCAATAATCAGAAATAGCGGCTTCCATGTCTGTTACACTTAAAGGGGAGTGACTTAAGATGTCATCGAATGAACAATTAAAAGCGAAAATTATTCAAAAAGCATGGGAAGATGAGGCATTCAAGAACCAACTTCTTGCCAACCCAAAAGCAGCACTAAAGGAGAGCTTTGGTATTACGCTCCCCGATGATTTCACAGTGAAAGCAGTAGAAGAAACTTCGACAGAGTTTGTGCTTGTTATTCCGGCGAATCCGGCTAAGGTGCTGGTGGCGGCGGGTGCAGTAGCCCTTACTTGGTAAAAGAATTTAATAGAGGTGCTGCGTAATTCATACGTAGCACCTCTATTTTATTTAACATGATTAGATGGAAAGCGAAGAATAACTTCTGTGCCCACGTTTTTTTGACTTTTAAACTCGACATACCCTTTCATATTCTCGATAATCTGAAAAGAGACCATTAACCCAAGTCCTGTACCCTTTGTTTTGGTGGAATAATAAGGTACTCCCAGTTGGGTCAAATGCGCCGCTTCAATTCCCTCTCCATTATCTTTAATATGTATAAAAACCTCTTCATCTTTTTCGTAGGCCCATATGTCCACAACGCCATCATCCTGAAAAGCTTCAATGCTATTTTTTATTAGATTAATCAGTACCTGTTTCAATTTTGATGAATTACCCTGGATAATCAAATGATCGGGAACATCGACGGTTATCCTTCCACTGTGCAGTGCAACCAAAGGAAAGATGATACCTTCAATTTGCCTGAACTCCTCGAAAAGATTTAATTTCTTAATTTCTTCCCCCTGCGGCTTGGAGAAAGTTAAGAAATCCGTAATAATGACGGAGGCTCGATCCAACTCCTCAATGGCAATCCTCATGTATTCCTGACTCTTCTTATCTGATCGAGAAGCAACTAGTTGCAAAAAACCTCTTGTTACCTGAAGCGGATTTCTCACCTCATGAGCAATCGATGCCGCCAATTGACTTATAATCTCCATTTTTTCGGATTGTTGGAGTTGATGATTGTAAAACTCAAGTTCTTTGGAATAATTAATAATCCGTTCCTGATTAATAGCAAAGCGCCTGCCAAGGATCACAATAAGAGCAACAATAAATCCTAAAATACCCCATTTCCATAAGAAAATCTGCTTATTCTGTGAATTAATATAATATAGAACAAGGTCCAATGTACTCATAAAAGCAAGTGAAGCAAAACCAACTGAAAAAATAACAGCTTCTTTATTCCCTTTGAACATGAGCAGAATTGATGATCCAATAAGTAGACTAAACTGAATAATCATAATGATCCCCAAAATCGTAACAGCTACAAAGAAATAAAACTTATTAAATTCGTAATTACTTAATATATTAATGAACAAACAAATGATTACAAACACGGAATACACCGTTTGACACTTTCTAAGCCAATAAATGACCTTATACTTACCCTTACCAAAAATGCGTTCAAAGTAAAACGTAAGTGACGGTAAAAAGACATCAAGTGAAATATCAAACATGGCACTATACAGTGCTCCATATCTCGTAAAACTTTCATACATGAATGGGGTGTAAGTAATAAAAATAATACCAAGTGATATAAATAATGTACTAACTAAAACCCAGTCTGTGCGCTGAACCCTTTTTAAGAATATTGAACCTATCAACACTATTACAGCAATAAACAGAAGGGCACCGCCGAGAATAATATTTTGTAAATCCCCAAGCACAAAGGTTCTTAACATCGTTGGTCTATGTACACCGAAAGGTGCTGCGCGTATATACCTTGTATGTACAGACCGTAATCTTTTGGAATGTGCGACGGCAGTTGAATCTTTATCCACGCAGTAGTAATGTCCTTCGGGTTCTTTTGAATAGCTTCGCCATATCTCACCGTCCTCCATCGCTCAGGCGAGGAAGCCATAACACTTTCCAAACCTTCTGATGGATCCCCCCACAGAATCGAGTACTCTGAAATCGTTTTCATTTCATCTGGATATTCGTTGGCAAATGTGCGCGRTATTAAAAACACACTACTCAACACGGCTACAAGTACCAATAACCAAAGCGTTTGAAAAAACCGCTTCATGTTTCCACCATCCTCGTCCTAACTTAACTTACAATGTTTAACAATAAATGAAATTCGACAAGATGCGCAGTTTCCCTTCTTTTACCAAGTAAACAATAGTCAAACAAATATAGCCACCCCCTACCATTTAGGGGGTGGCTATTACATAAGATATATGTGGCTTCGAGCAGGCTCTGTTTCAGCGATAACACGGCCATGGCTAATCACATATCGGCAAGCCGGCTGGACCCGCACAAGATCCATGGCATCCCGGCCAGGCAGCAGGATAAACGAAGCTGGCTGGCCAACTTCCAGCCCATATTCTTGAAGCTGCAGCACTTTCGCAGCGCGCACCGTAACCATGCGCACAAGCTCTGCGATTTCTTCGCGCCCCGTCATATGCGCGAGATGGGCTGCCATGTGGGCTGCTGCTAGCATATTTCCAGTGCCGAGCGGATAAAATGGCGTCTGGATGTCATCATGCGCGATGCTAACATTCACACCGGCTGCCCACATCTCCTTGATTCTGGCTATCCCACGTCCTCTGGGATAGCGGTCGAAGCGCCCCTGCATGGCGCCGTTGATGAGTGGGCAGCAGACGACGTTCACGCCGGATCGAGCCGTTATGCCTAACACTTTCTGAAAGTAGGCTTCACTATAATAGGCGGAAGCATTCGCATGCGCAGCGGTAACACGTTCCCTTAGGCCATAACGAATGGCCAGGTGAGCCGTACTTTCAAGGAAGGTGGAATGCTCGTCGTCCATTTCATCGCAGAACACATGGACGAAGCATCCATGCTTCTTCGCTAAGCGGAAAACGATGTCGAGCGACGCGAGACCTTCCTCACGCGTAGGCTCAAGATGCGGAACGGCGCCGATCCCATCAGCGCCAAGCTCAAGCGCCTGTTCCAGCCGATGCTCATTATCCGGGCAAGCGCGAATTCCGTCTTGCGGGAACGCGATTACCTGCACCTGCATATGCGGCTTCACCCGCTCGCGCAGGTCCAGAAGCGCCCGCAGCGCCGTCAGGTTCGGATCCGAAATGTCCGCCTGCGTGCGAACATGAAGAATGCCTGCTGCCAATTGCAGCTGCAGCACTTTCTGCGCACGCTTCATGACATCGTCGTAGGTGAGCGACTGCTTCCGCTTTTGCCATAAGCCGATGCCCTCAAAAAGAGTGCCACTTTCGTTCCAAGCGGGTTCCCCCGCCGTTAGGACCGTGTCCAAATGGATATGCGACTCCACGAATGGAGGGAGCAGCAGATGTCCGCTGCCATCGATCTCTCGTTCGCCTTTTTCGGCAATAACCCCAATTCCGGCAATCCTGCCGTCCTTTACACCAACATCGACAACGCCAAGATTCTCTGGATCATCCAGAAGACGTACCTGTCGAATAATTAAATCAAGCAGTCCGATCACCCTCTTCTCATGGCGTGTTCATTAGTTGTCTTTTTTCATTTCAGATTCATGCCAGGAGCTAAGCACCCATTTGGAAAAGGCATTTACCAGGAGGAAAAAGGAAATACCCAGCGCTGAAGCCGAAAGCCCGCACGCGAATAAATACGCTGTTTTTAACCGAGCAGCCGCATACGTAATCGCATAACCAAGTCCGCCTGCCCCCCCGCCGATTCCAGCGATATACTCACCGACGATCGCGCCGACAACGGATAAGGTACAGGAGATTTTCAGCCCCGCAATAATATAAGGAAGAGCAGCCGGAATGCGAAGTCTCCACATCGTTTGAAACGAATTGGCATTGTACAGGTAAAATAAGTTGCTCATATTTTGATCTGTCGAATTCAAACCGATTAAGGTATTTGAAAGCAT
>NZ_JBFTQB010000030.1:0-15271 GCF_056398785.1 Paenibacillus sp. 01T422
GAGCTTAGGCTCCGCGAGGCGGAGCTGCGTTCACTGCAAGCACAGATTAATCCCCATTTTCTGTACAATGTGCTGAGTGGGTTGCTGGGGCTTAATCGTCAGGGACGACAAGAAGAGATCGAAACGGTCATTCTTTCCCTAAGTCATATGATGCGCTATGTACTATCCAAGAAGGATAACATTTGTCTAAAACAGGAGCTTGATTTGTTGAAAAGCTATTGCGAGCTGCAGAAGATGCGCCTTGGGCGAAGGGGATTTTCGTATCGGATTGTATGCGCCCCCGAACTGGAAAACCTGTTAATCCCCAAACTGCTGCTGCAACCCTTAGTGGAGAATGCGTTCATACATGGCATTGAGCCTGTATTCCGCCCTTGTGAATTATCCGTAACAGCGAGTGTGGAAGTAGGTGAAGACGGCGAATGGATAGCGAAGTTACTTGTAGCCGATACAGGTAACGGATTTGCTGAGGAGGAGTCGCTAATGGGAAATCATATGGGGCTGCAGAATGTGAGTGATCGTTTGAAGCTGACTTTTGGTGKGGCGGCGTTTCACATCCGAAGTAAGCGGGGAGAAGGTACGGAAATTGAATTAACCATTCCGCTCCAAGTAACAAATATGCGACGAGAGGTGAAGGCATGAGAATAATCATCGCGGATGACGAGTATTGGGCGCAGGAGTATTTAATTGATATCATTAACCATTCTGACCCTACTTGGAGCATTGTCGGTGTGGCTTCCCAAGGCAAAGAGCTCGAGGAGATGGTGATGGAGCAAAGGCCCGATGTAGCGATCATTGATATTCATATGCCGGAAATGAGTGGTTTGCAGGCGTACCAAGCTTGTAAGGCAAGGTCACCAGAGACCCAGTGGATTATTCTTACCGGATATGAAGAGTTTCACTATGCGTTAGAAGCAATAAAACTCGGCGTGCGTGATTACTTAACTAAACCAGTGGAAGCGAGGAATTTAGAGCAAATTATTAGAAGGCTTGATGCGGAAAGAAAACTAATGATGGAGGGGATTCAGGAGCAGGTAGAGCTTTCTTTGAGGAATGCTTACTATGGGGGACAGTCTGATTCATGGACAGGAAGAAGTTCACTGGCAAACAACTGCGTCTATCAAATCGCAATCATTTACGCGGACAGTTTCTTGGAAAAGCAAATTCAAGAGCGTCTGATGCAGCAATTTGTTGCCAAAATACAGGCGCTTCTCCCAAGCAGAGAGGAGGGTCTCGAGTGGCACTGGATGTATGTGCTGCCCAGCGGTGATCTTTGTTCGGTTATGGTTCTCAAAAAAGATAGGAAGGAAAATGGACGGTATCGAAGCTATGCTTGCGAATTGGAGACAATGATTCGTCAGGCATCCAGATCAGAATGGGCCATCACGGTTATTACCCATGAGCAACCGCTCAGGTATTGCGAGCTTGGGCCATGGATGTATGAGGCTAGATCCCACTCTCCAATGCGCATGCTGCACGGGACCGGTCGGGTTTGGAGGCTGCAAGAAATGGCTGCTGCTCATCTGCCAGGATATGTCCATTTATTTGAGGTTGTTAATCGTCTTGTGAGCTATTATAAACATCATAAACTATCTGCCTACGTGGCTGAGTGCAATAGACTCCTAGACCTTCTGATTGAAACAAAGATGGATAGCGATCCAAGCTTGCAGCTTATAAAACAAGGTTTCTACGCTTATCTACAGCTGCATATTCCCGTTCAACTCCGCGTACATACCCCGGTTTTGACGATGATTAGTTCGCTCATTCAGCAGGGTTATATGACTATTGCAGCAGTGGGAGGGGAGGAAAAGAGAGATTTAATTGAGCGAGTGAGGCAATATATTGAGCAAAATTACATGAACAATCTCAGCATTTCTGGAATTGCTCAGGAGTTTTATATGTCTCCGAACTATTTAAGTACCCTGTTTCATCGCAAAGTCGGAACCCCCTTTCTCAAATATGTAACCAATATTCGTATACAGAAAGCGCAAAGTCTATTAACGGAAACCGATAAGCAAATTCAAGAGGTCGCCTACCTGGTAGGCTATTACAGCCAGAGTCATTTCATCAAAACATTTCGTGAATATACGGGCTATTACCCTTCCGACTATCCGGGGAGAAGCAGCAAGCGGACTTTAAAGAGAGAATATAACCGATATTGAGTAATTCTAATGGATGCGATACTTTCTCGAATGAATAACGAATGACGAATGACACGTTGAACGTTAAGATGAAAGCGCAATCATTTAAATGGGAATTCGCATTTTGCAGAAGAAAGGGGTTCGGATTCGTTGGAAAACCTAGAAAATATGATCCGTATTCAAATGGATTCTCGCCACTCCAGACAACGCTTGGAAGGGTGGGGGACATCCTTGGTTTGGTTCGCGCATAACATCGGAGGTTGGTCCGATTTCAATCGACAAAGGATTGCTGACCTCTTATTTTGCCCGGAAATTGGCCTAGGGCTGAACATTGTCAGGTACAACATTGGTGGCGGGGATCATCCAGAGCATCAGCATATGCGTCCGGGGGGAGACATTCCTGGCTTTCTTTCCGCCGAGGGTGTATGGGATTGGACCGCAGATGCTAATCAACGTTGGATGCTGCAAGCCGCTAAAGAAAGAGGAGCAGATCTGTTTGAAGCCTTCTCAAATTCGCCGCCTTATTGGATGACCAAGAGCGGATGCACGGCCGGCATGCCTGACGGGTCTGACAATTTGCGGGATGAATGCGATGAACTATTCGCTGATTATTTGACAGAAGTGGTTCGCATAGCGAATGACGAGTGGGGCATCGTCTTCCAGACTTTGAATCCGCTGAACGAGCCTAGCGAAACCTGGTGGAAGGAAGGAAATATTCAGGAGGGCTGCCGCTTCAGCAAGGAAAGGCAGGAGGAAATCATCGGTTTGGTACACCGCAAGCTGCAAGCAAAAAGCTTAGTTCATACGAGGATTAGCGCCCCTGACGAAAACTCAATCAATCAGGCACTTGAAACTTATTCCTCCTATAAGGATGAAACACGGGCGTTGATCTATCAATTGAATACGCATAGTTATGAAGGAGACCAGCGAATCGAACTCAAGCAGGCGGCCCAGCGGGATGGTAAGCGATTATGGATGTCTGAGTACTGCTCAGACGGCGGTGTGTCGCACGATCATGAAGCTATAGAGCCGGCTTTGATCCTTTCCGCACAAATTCTAGCCGATTCCCTGGGACTATCATGTACGGCGTGGATTTATTGGCAGGCTGTCGAGGATGAGGGGAATGCGGTTCAGGCGGATGGCAACTGGGGATTCATTCATGCCGACTTTTCGGGGGCAACGGAAGCTTTTCACTTGACTAAGAAATATTATGTGATGGCACAATATAGCAGGTTTTTCAGGCCTGGCTGCATGGTGCTGGACACCGGGAATTCCAACTTATTGGCAGCATGGGATCCGGAGAAGCAAGCCGTGGTTTTACTGGTTCATAACGCGAGTATGCAAACTGTTACCTATACATTTGATTTCGATTCATTTCCAATTAACGGAGCCCGCATTCAATCCTACCGCACCTCTGAATCCGAGAATTTAACTGCACTGGATGCTCTCAAGGCGGATAACAACTTATTACTCATGACAGCGCCTGAAAAATCCGTTACCACCTCTATAATTTATTGTTAAAAGCAAGAGTTGGGGACGTTATCCTCAACTCATTTTTTTTGAATCCCCAAAATGATCATTGGAAAAAGCCCAATTTCTATTTACTATCATAATAAACACATAAATTCTCCAATGTTTGGGTATTGATTCATGATTTGCTATAAGGAGGTAAGAGGAATTGAATTGGATGAAAGGGCTTCCTCGCGCTATTCAATTGGGGTTTTCCCGTGTTCGCGTCCAAATCTTAGTAGGAACACTTGTAACGATATGTACCATATTAATTTCTACAGGCCTGTTGTCCTACCACTCAATCTCTGAATTAATCCGAGAAAATACAGATCGATATGTTCAAAATGTCGTGGATCAATCCGTCAACAGTTTGGATGCTCTGCTTAGTCAAGTCGACATCTTATCCTTTCAAATTACGAATGATCAACGGATTCAAAATGCCCTTTTACAAAGAAAACAGGACGGCCAAATTCCCTTAGAAACCCGATTGCTTGTAAGAAAAATTCTGGATGAATACATGCTGAACAACACATTGATTACAACTTTGGAGTTGTATGCGGATGAGGAGGCTATTTTCCCCGTTTCTGGGCGGTCCTTGCAATCTCGCATCGGCACCGATTGGGTGCAGCGGGTTAACGACGCCGGAGGGAAGCTCATCTGGTCGGGGATCGACCCTAATAGTCCACAGCAGATTATGGCCATTCGCAAAATTATACTAGAACAAGATAGCTCCCGGAGCGGCGGATATGTGGTCGTCAAGGTTGAGAAGCGGGTATCAAGCCTCCTGACTTCCACGTTGTCTGGGATTGAGGGAGGGTCAGCATTTTTATTCAATCAGCTGGGCCAGGTCGTTGAATCGGGAGGCCGAACAGAGGGCTTGAAACCTCCCCTAATTTATGAGGCGCATAGCAGTCTTACTTTGGGTAAAGGGCACTTTCTGCCAGTACGGCAACACTCCAGGGTGACAGGCTGGGCCCTGGTTGTACTCGTTCCGTTAAACAAGATTTCGGAAGGTCTGCACATTTTGAAGAACGCCTTACTCATGTCCGGTTTGCTGGGGGTTCTGCTAGCTCTCGTCTTCACGCAGGCACTTTCATCTCTAGTCACACATCCCGTTCGTAAGCTTATGAAAGTTATGCGAAGTACACGTCAGGACATCCCCGTCAAAAATAGCGAAGTCTACTACACGCTGGAAATGAATGAGCTCAATCAAACCTATAACCGGATGGTGGACCGGATTGAGAACTTGGTGGAAACGGTATACGAGAAGGAACTGAAGAAAAGCCAAGCCGAGCTTCGTGCGCTGCAGGCGCAAATTAATCCACATTTTCTATATAACACACTAGAAGCCTTCTATTGGAACATCAAAGAGAAAGAAGACGAGGAGCTGGCGGAGAAAGTAATTGCCTTATCCAGCATCTTCCGCTACACCGTCAAAGGGAATACGGACAGAGAGGTTGTTGCCGTGGCGGAGGAAGTGAATCATGTTAACCAGTACATGCTCCTGATGCTTATGAGGATAGGCCACCGGGTGGCATGGAGAATGAATATTGATGATCAGGCGCTGGATGTGTCTATGCCCAAATTAATTCTGCAGCCGCTTGTTGAGAATGCAATCCATCATGGTATTGAAGGCGGGGAAGGTACAGGCTGTGTGACATTAACCATTACCATGGCTGAAGAAGAAGTACATATCATCGTTCATGATGATGGAAAAGGCATGAACCCTCATTACTTGGACCATGCAGCATCTGGGACCTCACGCACACAGGATGGGATCGCATTAGCCAATATCCACCGTCGACTGCAAATGATGTATGGGCAGGAATATGGCCTACATATCGAAAGCCAGCCTTCTCGAGGCACTGCTATTTTATTTCGTATACCAGTAGGAGGGGGATAAATGGAAGATTATAAACTATTAATTGTTGATGACGAGATGCCAACGCTCAAAGGGATTCATCGTGTTCTTAATAAATGGAGCCAAGGAAGGTATGAGATTCTGACTGCTGAGAACGGGGAAGAGGCGATGGAACTAATCAAGCTGCACGGGGATTCCATTCTTCTGATGGTGTCGGATATTCGAATGCCGAAGAGGGACGGTCTTTCTCTTTTGAAATGGATGAACCGAAAAGGCAGCAGGACTTTGACGATTCTGCTGACCGGACATGCAGAGTTTGAATATGCAAGGGAAGCGCTTCGAAATGGGGCATCCAACTATTTGCTCAAGCCTGTTTCGGAGAGTGTACTGCTTACCGAGGTTGAACAGACGTTACAACGAGTAGAGCAGGAACGTTCGGATCGCGCGAAAATTCAAATGGCAGATCAGCATCCTGAACTATTCAGGGATGAGCTAGTTGTCAGCAATCCTTTTATTCAAGAGGCTATTACCTATGTGAAGCTTCATCTGAACACGCCGCTAACCGCACTGAAGGTCGCAGATAACATTCATTTGAACAGCAGTTACTTCAGCGTTTTGTTTAAAGAGGAGACAGGTCTTACCTTTACGGATTTTATAACCAAGGAACGGTTTCGCAAAGCAAAGGAGCTTCTGCTCTGTACGGATTTGAAAATGTACGAGATTACGGAACAAATCGGCTATCAAACAGCCAGCCACTTCGTCAAAGTGTTCCAAGAGCAGGAAGGCGTGACCCCGAAGAAATTTAGAGAACGTTATAAATAGGTCCACGTAAGTGTAAAGCCCAATGATCGCGATATTTTTACAAATGAGGGAAGAATGAGTCGAACCCTATTTCTCTTTATAATGAAAGCGTAACCAAAAATATGAGGGATTGATCGGAGGGTCTATACATGAGATTTCCAAAATTGGTTGTCAGCTCGGTGATCGGGTTGACATTGGTGGCCACGGGGTGCTCAAGTAAGCCATCATCAAATGTGGATCAAACGGCTGCGGCATCGGCAACAGACGTGGGCAAATCTACTGAACATAAAAAAGAAAGCGTTACCATTACGATGAGCTACTGGGGTTCAGATTTTGACAAAACTAGAAATGAGAAGATCAAGGCTGAGTTCGTAAAGCTGCACCCAGAGATTGATGTTCAGTTAATCCAGATTAGCAATGAGGCATATAGCCAAAAGATGCTGGCTACGATGGCAAGCGGGGAGCCGTACGACGTCATCCAATTGGCGGAAGCCTTCTATGGTTTTGCTTCTAAGGGAACGTTGGAGGATCTCACGCCTTATATTCAAAGAGATAAGCTGGATTTAGACCAGTATTACAAAGCTGCGGTCGATGCTTACAGTTATAAGGGCAAAGTCATGGGGCTGCCCATGCGGATGGGTTCCATGATGTTGTTCTATAATAAATCGCTTTTTGATAAAGCGGGTGTTGCCTATCCTACCGACAACTGGAGCTATAACGACCTGTTGGATGCTGCCAAAAAAATCAGCAACCCGGCAAACGGTGTTTTCGGTCTGAATGCCCCGAATAGTTGGTGGGCCAATTATGGAGCTTTTATTAAACCTCGCGGCGGAAGTTTGTTAAGTCCAGATCGTACAGCCTTTACACTAGATTCCAAGGAGTCCATGGAAGGACTAACCTTCATGCAGAACTTGATCTGGAAAGATCATGTAGCCCCTCAGCCGAAAGAGGTTCCGCAAGGCGTTGACTTATGGAGCAGCGGCAAGTTAGGCATGATGATTGATGGCCCTTGGTGGGTACCGGATAGCCAAACGAAAATCAAAGATTTCGCATGGGACATCGCACTGCCGCCGAAAGACAAGGTATCTGCTGTTCCTCTATTCTCTAATGCTTTTCATATTACAAAAGCTTCAACGCACAAAGATGCGGCATGGGAAGTTCTCAAATTTTGGACGGGCAAAACGGGTCAAAGCATATTGGCTACTGAGCACGGGGATGTTCCGCCATTGAAAGAGATAGCCAATTCACCTGGCTACTTGGATCTGGGCGGCAAGGCGCCAGCTAACTTCAAAGCGTTGATTTCTGGAGCAGCGAATGCCTACTCACCAGAAGCTACCGTGAAATGGGATGAGATCAATAATGCGGTAGGCGTAGGACTGGATGCTGCTTTCAACCTGAATGAACCTTTGCAGAAGGTGATCCCGGGAGTGAAAGGAGAAGTCGAGAAGCTGCTGCAAGAAGGAAAGAAACTAGAGAAATAAGAGGTGTGGGGAGGAACTGTACATGGCACTAAAACAACGTTCGCATAGGATGGTGAATTCCAAGCAGGAAGGACGTAACTTCTGGTTATACACGTCTCCGTGGGTTATCGGGTTTGTAGGATTGACAGCCATTCCTTTCTTCTCATCGCTCCTTCTAAGCTTCACACAGTGGGATATTCTGACGCCATCCGAATGGGTAGGAATCGAGAATTATCAAGCACTGTTTAAGAACGGGGAGTTTTGGAATGTGCTTCGAAATACGCTCTACTATACGCTAGTGGGGGTACCGCTTCAAATTGTGATAGGTTTGTCGGTATCCTTGCTTTTGCTAAAAAAGATTCGAGGGATCTCCTTCTTTCGGACAGTCTTTTATCTCCCTTCCATCTTCGGTGGAGTGGCTGTATTGCTACTATGGAGCTTCATGCTCGCACCGGGGAACGGAGGAACGAATATGGGTTTCATTAATGGGGCTCTCCACTTTTTTGGTATTCATGGGCCGGGCTGGTCGCAAGACATACACTGGGCTAAACCTGCTGTTATCCTTGTAACTCTCTGGAGTGTTGGCAAAAGCATGATGATTTACCTGCCTGCCTTGTCGAGCGTCCCTCAGGACTTAATGGAGGCTGCGGAGATCGATGGAGCTAGTCGCGGGCGACGTTTCTTCCGGATTATGTTGCCTTTAATTACACCGGCTGTGTTTTTCCAAATGACAATAGGGATGATTGAAGCCTTCAAAATCTTCATAGAACCGATGATGATTCCTGGGGCTTTGAAGCAGTGGACGGACAGTATGATGATCTACCTGTTTAATAATGGCTTTAAATATTTTAAGATGGGCTACGCTTCGTCTATTGCATGGATCTTGTTTCTGTTCATCATGGTTTTTACCTTAGTTAACTTTTATGTTTCTAAAAAGTGGGTGCATTATGAATCGAAATAGCTCCTATAACTCTCTATCGCCCTCAACTTCTATATCCTCCGTACTTTCAAGAAAAGCGGGCCGGAAATACATGGTAGCGGTCATTCTCCAAACTGCTAAATACGGCTTGCTTATCGTGTGTGCCATTATGTTCCTGATGCCTTTGGTGTGGACATTCTTAAGTTCTTTCAAGCCTGCGGGGGAACTGTTCACCGTGCCGATTAGGCTTTTGCCCAGTGAATGGCATCTTAGAGGCTACATGAAGCTTCTGAATGTCATTCCCTTCCTGCGATATGTAGCGAATACAACGTTGGTTGTTGTGTTAAATATGATCGGTCAGATCGTAATTTCAACGACAGTCGCCTATGGATTTGCCCGTTTTCGTCACCCGCTTAACCCTGTCTTCTTCATGGTTATGATGTCAACGATGATGATTCCGGAGCAAGTCACGATGATTCCACAGTTTATTTTTTTCAAAAACCTGGGGTGGGCAGATACTTATATTCCCTTGGTCATCGGCTCTTTTTTTGGAGGGGCCTATAATATCTTCCTCCTCAGACAGTTCATTCTAACGTTACCCAAAGAACTGGATGAATCTGCGATGATGGACGGATGCTCCAGCTTCGGCATACTTGCGAGAATTATCGCTCCGCTGTGCAAACCGATCATTATCACAGTCGCTATTTTAACGTTCACCTACCATTGGAATGATTTCTTAACCCCGTTAATTTATTTAAGCAGTCCTGAAAAATATACGATGCAGGTTGGTATTTACTCCTTGTATGGTGGGCCGAACTCGGCAAAAAACGATTATAATATGCTGTTTGCAGCCTCTATTTTGGCGCTGCTTCCGATTTTGCTTATGTTTGCGTTGGGTCAGAAATACATCATGTCCGGGATCAAAATGTCAGGAGCTCTGAAAGGTTAAAAGGAGGTGAGCATTCATTCAGGCTCCAGCAAATCCTTATCTAACAAATTAAAAACAGGAAGGATGAAACATTAATGAAAAATACAAGTAGAAAGATCGCCGTATCCCTTACGGTTCTTGGGCTTCTTTCCAGTGGGTGGATTTCCGGAGTATCGTATGGGGCTACTACTGTAGCGGTGGATCCAAATACGCAATATCAGACCTGGGATGGCTGGGGGACGTCGTTGGCCTGGTGGAGCAATGTAGTGGGCGGATGGAACAACACGATGGAGGATGAAATCGTAGACAAAATCTTCAATCCTTCTACTGGATTAGGGTTTAATATGGTCCGATATAACATTGGCGGGGGAGAGAACCCGACACATAACCATATGGACGCTCGCCCTGGCGCGGAAATGCCTGGTTTTAAAGCGACGGAGGCGTCATCTTATAACTGGTCATCTGATGAAAATCAAATTAGCATATTAAGGGCAGCCAAGGCCAAAGGTGTGAATATCTTTGAGGCATTTGCCAATTCAGCGCCGTATTGGATGACCTACAATTACTGTTCGTCAGGCAACTTCTTTGGCGGAAATAATTTGCGGCCAGAGTACTATGACGACTTCGCTACYTACTTGGTGGATACACTTACGCATTTTAGAACAACAGAAAATATCACTTTCCAAACCGTAACCCCCTTAAATGAGCCCATTTCCACCTGGTGGACGGGGTCTGGGCTTGATGGTACGGGAGGGAACAACCAGGAGGGCATGCATCTTGATCTGGTGAATCAGCAGAAAATTGTGAGTCAACTGTACGATAAGTTGGGAACAAGCGGTGAGCTGTCGCATACCAAAATCAGCGGTCCTGAAGAGTACAACATCGACAATACCTACGATACTTTTAACCAATATGATATCCCGACGAAAGCGAAAATCGCACAAATCAACTCGCATAGCTACGGGACAAGGGCGAACGATTTGAAACTGAAAAATCTGGCAGCCCAGCAAGGGAAGAAAGTATGGATATCCGAGCTAGGCAACGATGGAGCGGGGGACCGTTTTAATATTGATGCCAGCATGAACTTATCGAATGCCATTTTGAAAGATGTGAAGGATCTGAAAGTAACCGGTTGGAATTATTGGCAAGCCGTTGAAGACGCCTCCGGGGATAACAATTATGGATTAATTAAAGCGAATTTCACAGGAACAAACGGTTACTTCGTGACAAAGAAATATTATGGCATGGGGAATTACAGCAAATACATCAAGCAAGGCTACAAGATTATACAAATTGATAACGGCAAATCCGTTGCAGCCTATGATGCGGCTAGTCAAAAACTAGTGATTGTCACAACGAACGATACGACATCGGCTCAGGACTTTACGTATGATTTGAGCGCTTTTGCAACCGTGGGAACGGGCCAGGCATTCCGGACGTCACAGTCCGAAGACCTTGCCTCGGTGGGCATTACAGTAGCGAATAGGCAATTTACTCACTCGGCAGCAGCTAGATCAGTGACAACCTATGTGATTAGTGGTGTGACTTATAATGCGACTTCCCAAGTATCGTTCAACCCAGCTTCTGACTATAAAATTATTAACCGCAACAGCGGCAAAGCACTGACCATTACTGGGACAGACAAAAATGCTGATGGGGCGCTGATTCAACAATTTGCCGATACGGGAGCGGCTTATCAGAGATGGCAAATTGCCGGTTTAGGCGGCGGCCAGTTTATTATTACGAACCGTCAAAGCACGGATTTCATGGATATCACTAGCGCTTCAAGTGCTGACGGAGCGACCAACATTCAATGGTCCAATAACGGCGGGACGAACCAACAATGGAAGATCGTTGATTTGGGAACAGGCTATTACAATATTATTAATCAGAATAGCGGCAAATATTTGGACATCTCAGGAGCATCCACGTCAGATGGCGCTCAAAGTGTGCAATGGGCATCCAACGGCGGCTTGAACCAACAATGGCAAATTGTCCAATCGGCTGCGACAGATACCCAAGCTCCAACTACACCATCCAGTGTTGCGGCAACAGCCGTATCGGATAGCCAAATCAATTTAAGCTGGACAGCTTCTACAGATAATGTTGGCGTTACGGGTTATAAAATTTATAGAAATGGCGTCGAAGTAGGTCAAACAACGACAACGGCGTTCAACGACATTATGCTGAACATGTCGACGGGGTACAGCTACACTGTTAAAGCGTTCGACTATGTGCAAAATCTATCATCAGCAAGCGGATCGGCTAGTGGAACCACGTTAGCGGGTGTCATCAGCGGAACATCTTATAAATTGGTAGCCAACCATAGTGGGAAGGTAGCCGGTGTATCTGGAAATTCGACAGCTAACGGTGCCGATATCCTGCAGTTAACGAGCAACGGTCAGAGCAGCCAGAGATGGACGATAACCGATTTGGGCAATGGCTATTTCAAAGTTATTAATCTGAGTAGCGGTAAATCCCTTGACATTAACGGGGCTTCGACTGCTGACGGTGCCAAATCCATACAGTGGGATTTCTCGGGTGGAAACAATCAGCAATGGCAAATCAAGGATACGGGAGGAGGCAATTTCAAAATTACGGCGCGTCATAGCTCGAAGGTGCTTGAGGTAAGCGGCCAGTCACAATCCGACAATGCGCAAATTGGGCAATGGGGAGATAACGGGGGAACGAATCAGCGTTGGCAGCTTGTACCGTAATATATGTTTGGAAAATAAGAATTTATATGTTTTTGGAGTAGCTCAAGGGTGGACTTTATTTAAGCTCAAGGGTGAAATAACAGCAATTCTACTGTTAAAAATGGCGCTGCGAGAGGTTTTTGTGGAATAAAAGGAGTTCCTCAAGCTAATTCAGCCATTACTGCCCCTTTATGAGAAAACTAGAGGGAATAGCGGAAGAATATCCATCTAATTCCATATAATTAGCTCATTTAAACAAATTAACCGTATTATTTCCACTTATCATGTATTCTGGGCAGTGCAATGCCTCATAGGTAGGCAGGGTTAAAAGACAATTGCTATATCTCATAGCAGGAACACATAAAGAGTGTCGGCGATTTGATCGCTGGCGCTTTTTTCATATGTAGTTTATACAATGTAATAACAGCGTTATATTTTATGACATTATTCAAGTGTTTCATAAGCGAGCATGATTGAAATTTCATAATAATGTGATTGTATGTAATGTTTTATAACATCATACTGTTGACACGTGATAGGTCACATCATATAATTTGAGTATAAAAACAGGATAAAGCAACTTTAATTTATTTAATGTAGTTGTTTTTGGTTGTTTTATTGAACGTTAGATGGGGGGAGCTTTAATAGAAGTCATCCAAAAAAATTGCAAATGATGCTTGTTTCAGTCGTTCTAACTCCCAATATTCCTCTTTACGATCAATCCGCCATCTTTACAAAATCACAACATGTATTTAACATTCCACGAATAAAGAACCAATAGAATACAATTAAATACTATATAAAAACAACTAAATAAAATGGTTTATTGTGTATTTTTATTGTTTTTATGTAAAAGGAGGCTAGTTTCCATCAGGTCAGTCAGACTTTTTCTTTGAACACATCTAGTGACAAAATCGAAGTTAGTAGAAGGAGGACTCATCATGTTAAATGCCAAGAAAGTGGTATCCGCATTTATGGCCTGTACGATCGCTTGCTCCGTTGTTTATTCAGCGGGAGCGGGTATTATCCCAGTCGCATTTGCGTCCACGGTTGACAAACCAGCACCTTCGGTACCGGCAGGCCGATATGAACAGCCTGTCAGCGTAATGCTTACTTCCTCAACACCGGGAGCAGACATCTATTATACGCTGGACGGCATGATGCCAGACGAAACTAGCCTCAAGTTTAATGGGACGCCGATTGTTCTTACAGAATCAGCTAATATTTCTGTTGTTGCCTTGAAAGATGGCGTCTGGAGTACCGCTGGAACGTACGGCTATATGATTAAGACATCCGAACAGCCGCTGCTGAAATTCGCAGCTATGTCTGACCTCCATATCGGTACGAACGATGAAGCTGTTAAAGCCAGTACAAGAGCACGGTATACAAGCAACTTTGATGTCATGTCTTCTATCTTCAAAMCAGATGCCATTGTGATCGGAGGCGATTTGATCAATGATAATGGCGATGGGAAGGGACCGGATCATGCTTTTGTTCACGAGGTTCTACAGGAGCAAATGGCACGAAAAGGCTGGGAGGACATGCCCGTACAGATTGCCATTGGTAACCATGACGCTAGTGTAGCTGACGTGAAAAACGGTTATCCCGATGAATGGTTCACGAGCCAGTCGAACGGGTATTACGAAAAAGCAATCAAGGGCTTTTCCTTCTTCTTTCTGAACGGGAACAACTATAACGGTGATACAGGTCAAAGAAACTGGTTAAAAGGAAGGCTTGCAGCACTGACAGCCGATCCGGCAAACCTTAACAAGCCGATTTTTATTACGTTACATCATCCGATTAGTGGTACGGTTATGGACGGACAGCAATCCACCAATGKGAACCTGTACACAGATTTACAGGATTACCCACAGGTCGTTGTTTTATCCGGTCACTCACATCTGAACATTAACGATGATCGTGCCATTTATCAGAAAGACTTCACAGCGGTCAACCTCGGATCCATGTCTTATGTGGAAACAGAGGGTGGATATGCGGCTGTCACACATGAAGGACTAATGGACAACCGTGACCAGTTCCCGGATAATCAATCCGAATTTATTGAGGTGTACAGCGATCGCATAGAGATTGAGCGAGTGGAATATAACGGCGATCCAGGCTCCATCATTAATGGAGGTGTATGGCAAGGCATCGGAAAAGAAGGAGCAGGTACCCCGCCTCCTTACTCCAGCGCTGGCGCTTTAGCAGGTAAGAAATGGGTTGTGAAACTACAAGGAAACTCCAACACAGAGATTAAAAGCAACTTCACCTACACAACAAGCAACCGCAACAAGATTGCTCCCCAATTTCCAGCCAACAATATTCTTCAAGTATTACCCGGAACGAATAATGTACCGGTACTTTCTTTCAGACAAGCCAAAGACGATCAGTCCATGCATCACTACGAAATTAAGTTGTATGACCAAAGAACGGCTGATGTGGTGAAATCATACAACGTGTTATCGGATTATTACTTTYCACCGATTCCAAACAAAATGAATATTCCAATGGCTGGCTTGGCTCCAGCAACCTCCTATGTCATTTCGGTAACAGCGGTGGATTCTTACGGCAATAAAAGCGCTCCTATGCAGACATCCTACCGGACGGATGGAACCGCACCTGGATCGACGCCGATTGACCCGACAACGATGTGGAACCAGCTCGTTGCGGATATGAAATTCAACGGCAACTTGAACGACACTGCTCCAGGAGCAACTGGTTTGGCTGCTCAAACCGGTACTGTCACCTTTGTCGAAGGCAAATCCGGACAAGCTGTTAATATTGCGGCCGGCAATGCTAACTATGTCGATCTTGGCGATAGATCCGACTTAAAGTTCGGAAGTGGGGATTTCACGCTTTCATTCTGGCATAAAGGTAATCTGGCAGCAGATCAGACGGTTCTCTCTAATAAAAACTGGACTTCCGGTGGAAATCTAGGCTGGTATGTTGGTCCTTCCAC
>NZ_JBFTQB010000031.1:0-15266 GCF_056398785.1 Paenibacillus sp. 01T422
TCCATCGCCTTCAAAAGCGACCTGATCAATATACCACATCAGCCTATTCGATTGCAAGAACTTTTTTTTCAGTTACTTTCGTTCTTTCGTTCGACCGCCGAAGCGACAAGGAGTAATATAACAAATATAGAAACAGAAAGCAAGCATTTCTTTATATTCTTTTTAAAATAAAGAAAAACCCCTGATAAGGGGCTTCTCGTCTTTATACTTGTCCGATTACTTCTTGAATAAATAGGCTTCTCTCTAGCGTTAAATTGACGATCGTTCCATTGACATTCACCCAAGGTCTTGTTGGCTGCGAGCGATCCGAGAATATAATTTCTCCAATACGATTATCACTGAGTTTAACAAGTGTACCATTGCTAATTTGTGTAGCCTTGTTAATAAACACTTGAACCAAAGTTGGATCTACTTTTCCGAATGATTCCGTAAAGAGCTGCTCCAACACCAGGTAAGGGGACAGAGCTGTTTTGTGATAGCGTTCATTCGTCATTGCATTATAAATATCAGCGATGGCCACGATTTTAGCGTAAATATGAAGTTTGTCGCCTTTCACTCCTAATGGATAACCCGATCCATCCTCACGTTCATGATGCTGAACGGCTGTTAATTTAACACCCTCGTTGATTCCCGAAATGTTTTTCAGGATCTGATAGCCCATCAACGTATGCTGCTTAATCTCCTCCATCTCAGACTCCATCAAACGACCCTTTTTCTCCAGGATGGATGAATCTACTTTGGAAATGCCGATATCATGCAAGAGGCCGGCTAGAGCGATTTGCATTAAATCTTTCTGTGGAAGACCATGCCATCTAGCCAAACAGTACGAGGTCAAACTTACCATAATACTTTTATGATATATGTAGTCTTGCAAATTGCGATTTTTGGGAGCAAAAGTGAGTACTTTGTAGGTATCGATATGCTGAATAAGTGCTTCAAGCCCGTTACGAATATCTAGGATGGGTAAAGGTTGTCCGCCATTGGCAAGTAAAAAAACGCGTTTAAGTAGCTTTAACAGGTTCTGATACTCTATATAAAAAGGTGGAACTGAGGCAACTTCTTTCACTTTCGTGTCCTCAATGGCTCCCTCCGGCTCAATGCCGTTCTTTGATTCAATATAAACAGAAAGAATGAAAAAAGCTTTAAGAATCTCAAGATCTCTCTCGTTAAGGATTTTCCCTTTATTGAAGAGGACATTACCCAATTTCGTTGTTACATTATCTCCTAGTTTTTCGCCATACTTTAATTGAGAAACGGCTACTGTCGGCACGATCGCTCACTCACCTTACTTTAATCTTATACATGCTATTGTAAAGTAAAAGGGATGGGTTTGTAAGCCCATCCCTGCAATTTATTATTCTGTATCCGTCGATTCCGTTTCGGTTTCTTCCCAATCGCCGTCTTCTTCGTTTTCATTTTGGTCTTCGCTCTTCTGTACCCGCGCCAAGGTTCCAACTTCATCATCTTCACGAATGTTGATTAGACGCACACCTTGCGTGTTACGACCCATAACCGAGATACCATCCATACTTGTCCGAATGACCGTGCCGGAAGCCGTAATAATCATGAGATCTTCGTCTTCTTGAACGATTTTAAGACCTACCACAGGACCATTCTTGTCCGTGACGTTTAAGGTTTTGATCCCTTTACCACCACGTGATTGGATACGGTACTCGGAAACAGGCGTTCTTTTACCGAAGCCCTTAGACGTTACAATCAATACACTATTATCTTCATGGACTACGTCCATATCGATTACAGCATCTTCCTCATCAAGCTGGATACCTTTTACGCCAGTAGCCGATCTACCCATTGAACGCACATCTTGCTCTGGGAAATGGATTGACATACCGAGTTTGGTCCCCATAATGATACCTTGATTGCCGTCGGTTAATTTAACGCCGATGAGATCATCATCCTCACGCAAATTAATAGCGATTAGTCCACCTTTACGGATATTGGAGTAATCGTCAATTGGCGTCTTCTTCACAACACCTTGCTTCGTTGCAAAGAATAAGAATTGATCTGTCTCGAAGCTCTCAACAGGGATCACAGCATTGATCGTTTCACCTTGCTCGATCTGGATCAAGTTAATGATCGGTGTTCCACGCGCAGTTCGGCTCAAATCTGGAATTTCATAAGCTTTCAACCGATACACTTTACCTTTATTCGTAAAGAACATTAGGTAATGATGTGTATTGGTTACGAACAAATGTTCCACGAAGTCATCGTTTTTGGTTCCCATACCGACAATCCCACGTCCTCCACGCTTCTGGTTCTTATACGTGGTGACTGGTAGACGCTTAATGTAACCTGTATGCGTGATCGTAATAACGACATCTTCACGTGGAATGAGGTCTTCATCTTCGATGCTTTCCTCACCAATTGTAATTTCGGAACGGCGTTCGTCACCGAATTTCTCTTTTATTTCATTGAGTTCTTCGCTAATGATTGCTAGAATCAGCTGCTCGTCAGCAAGAATCGCTTTAAGTTCAGCGATTTTCTTCATGAGCTCTTCGTATTCAGCCTCAATTTTTTCACGCTCTAATCCAGTTAAACGCTGTAGACGCATATCAAGAATAGCTTGAGCTTGATCATAGCTCAAATTAAACGTGTTGATGAGGCCTTCTCTAGCCTCCTCGGTTGTTCTGGATGCACGAATCAATGCGATAACTTGATCCAGATGATCCAATGCGATCCGTAAGCCTTCCAAAATATGAGCGCGCGCTTCTGCTTTGCGCAGATCATACTCAGTTCTGCGGCGAATTACTTCCTGCTGGTGTTTGAGATAGTACTGAAGCATCTCACGAAGATTCAATACTCTTGGTTGGCCATTAACTAGCGCCAACATAATGATACCGAAGTTAGACTGCATAGCCGTATGTTTAAACAAGTTATTCAGAACGACATTCGGATTCACATCCCGACGAAGCTCGATCACAACACGCATTCCGTTACGATCTGATTCATCACGAAGATCGGTGATACCGTCAATTTTTTTCTCGCGAACGAGTTCGGCAATCTTCTCAACTAATCTAGCTTTATTAACTTGATAAGGCAGCTCATTAACGATGATTCTAGCCTTATTGTTATTTTCTTCAATGACGGTTCTAGCCCGCATAGTAACAGAGCCTCTACCTGTCGTGTAGGCTTGTCTGATGCCCTCACGGCCCAGAATGAATCCAGCCGTCGGAAAATCTGGCCCTTTGATCGCTGTCATCAGCTCTAAAGGCGTTATTTCGGGATTCTGGATCAGCATCTGAATACCCTCAATAACTTCTCGAAGGTTATGCGGAGGAATATTCGTAGCCATACCTACCGCGATACCTGAACTTCCGTTCACAAGCAAGTTAGGAAAACGAGATGGGAGAACAACAGGTTCTTGTTCTTCTCCATCGTAGTTAGGCGCATAATCGATTGTCTCTCTGTTGATATCACGTAGAAGTTCCATCGCAATTTTGGACAAGCGTGCTTCCGTATAACGCATGGCTGCCGCCATATCGCCGTCGATTGACCCAAAGTTACCATGACCGTCAACGAGCATGTAACGAAGAGAGAAATCTTGTGCCATCCGAACCATGGTTTCATAAACAGCCGAATCCCCGTGTGGATGATACTTACCGATAACTTCGCCGACGATTCTTGCTGATTTCTTATATGGTTTATCTGGAGACATGCCCAGTTCAGACATCGCAAATAGAATACGACGATGAACTGGCTTCAGGCCATCCCTTACATCTGGCAGTGCACGACTGACAATGATACTCATCGCATAGTCTAAGAAGGATGTACGCATTTCGGTAGAAATGTCAATTTCTTTGACTTGCGAACGTAATTCTTCGCTCATGAATGTTCCTCCTGAAAGCTTACATCGTTAACAACGTCTAAGACGTTTAGACATCTAGATTTTTCACGTAAATTGCGTGTTCCTCGATGAAATCTCTTCTAGGTTCTACGTTATCTCCCATCAAAGAATCAAAGAGCGTATCCGCTTCAATCGCATCTTCGATCGTCACTTGCAGCAAGGTACGGCTTTCTGGATCCATCGTTGTTTCCCATAACTGCTCAGGATTCATCTCACCAAGTCCTTTGTAACGCTGTACATTGACTTTGGCACCTTCACCAAACTCTTGCATGATCGTTTCTCTTTGCTTTTCGTTGTAGGCATAACGTATGGTTTTATTTCTTTCCAATTTGAAAAGAGGAGGCTGTGCAATATATACATAACCGGTTTCAATCAGTTTTTTCATGTATCTGTAGAAGAACGTAAGAAGGAGTGTACGAATATGCGCTCCGTCAACGTCGGCATCTGTCATAATAATAATTTTGTGATAACGAGCTTTATTGATATCGAAATCATCGCTAATCCCCGTACCAAAAGCTGTAATCATCGCCCGAATCTCCGTATTAGATAAAATACGATCCAATCTGGCCTTCTCTACGTTCAAAATTTTTCCGCGAAGTGGAAGGATCGCTTGGAAGTGACGATCACGTCCTTGCTTAGCTGATCCACCTGCAGAGTCACCTTCTACGATGTAAATCTCACTGATAGAAGCATCCTTGGAAGAACAGTCAGCAAGCTTACCTGGCAGAGCGCTTACTTCTAGAGCACTTTTACGGCGAGTCAGTTCTCTCGCTTTCCGTGCTGCTTCCCTAGCTCTTGCTGCTTGAATCCCTTTTTCCAGGATGCGCTTAGCTACCGCTGGGTTTTCTTCCATGAAAGTTTGCAGTTTCTCAGCAAATAGAGACTCAACAATACCGCGGACTTCGCTGTTTCCTAGTTTTGTTTTCGTTTGCCCCTCGAATTGCGGCTCCGGAATTTTCACGGAAATAATCGCAGCAAGCCCCTCACGGACGTCATCACCGGAAAGGTTAGAGTCGCTTTCTTTCAGGGAGTTCGATTTACGGGCATAATCGTTCAGAATCCGGGTAAGCGCACTTTTGAAACCTGATTCGTGCGTACCGCCTTCATGGGTGTTGATGTTATTTGCGAAAGAGTAAATATTTTCCGTATAGCTGTCGTTGTACTGAAGCGCAATCTCGATAGAGATATTATCCTTGGAGCCCTCTACGTAGATCGGCAACTCATTGACGACTTCACGATTTCTATTCAAATGCTGAACGAATGAAATAATCCCGCCCTCGTACATATGGGTTGTGGCCACATCTGTACGCTCGTCGATCAAAYTAATTTCGATTCCCTTGTTGAGGAAGGCAAGCTCACGAATCCTGGATTGAAGAATGTCAAAGTCATATTCCGTCGTCTCTTTGAAAATCTCAGGATCTGGCTGGAACGTTACTGTCGTACCTGTCTCTTCGGTTTCGCCGATCACTTTCACATCATACTGTGGCGCACCGCGGCGATATTCTTGCTGGTGCACTTTGCCTTCACGCATTACTTGAACTGTAAGAAGCTCAGACAATGCATTAACTACCGAAATACCTACCCCGTGCAGACCCCCTGATACCTTGTAACCGGAGTCATCTCCACCGAACTTACCGCCGGCATGAAGAACCGTAAGAACAACTTCCAATGTTGGACGCTTGAGTTTCGCATTTTCACCGACTGGAATTCCACGGCCATTATCAATAACGGTAATGCTATTATTCTTATGAACTATAACGTCAATCTTGGTACAGAAGCCGGCCAATGCCTCATCAATACTATTATCGACAACTTCCCATACGAGATGGTGAAGTCCACGGGCGCTTGTCGAGCCAATGTACATGCCCGGCCGTTTTCGTACGGCCTCTAAACCTTCAAGTACCTGAATCTGACTGTCATCGTACGCATTTTGATTCACGGACATGTTAATCTCCACCTGCTTTTTTATAGTGAGATAAACCTCTTATACTCTCTTATGTGAACAACAAAAGGTTAGTTCGTTAACAAAAGATGCGCTCTTTTCTTGAGCGTGGTAGAGGAGATCGGGGAATAATACACCTTGCTTTTCGTAACAACAAGTGATTTGCATTCTTCCTCACCGATTTTTTCTGTTTTTTTATCCTTAACAGCCTGTTGAATGAATTGTTTCGATATTTTTGAGGATTTTTCTATCGAGATATCGAATATAGCAATCAGTTCGGAAGCTCGAATAATTTTTTCTCCACCCAAATGAATAAACATGCTCCTCAGCTCCTGCCACTTACATTTCCTTTCAAAACATGAAACACGGAAGCATGGTTCAGTTGGTCCAAATGGACACTTTCTAGACCCGTCGTGGTGATAAATGTTTGCACTTTTTCCTGAAACGTGCGGATCAACTGCGTCTGCCTATATTCATCAAGCTCTGAAAGCACATCATCAAGCAATAAAAGAGGATATTCGCCAACTTCCTCATGGATGAGTTCAATCTCCGCCAGCTTAAGGGAGAGTGCAGTTGTTCGCTGCTGCCCCTGAGAGCCGTAGGTTTGGACTTCTTTGTCGTTGATGTAAAAAAGAAGATCGTCGCGATGAGGGCCCACAAGTGTAACGCCTCTTCGGAATTCCTGATCTCTGACCAATGATAACTTTATCATAAATTGGTTTAATAAAACAGATTCATCTTCAAACGTACCCATGTCAAACGAAGGGGAATAGCGGATGAGGAGCTCTTCGCTGTCATTCGTAATTCCTCGATGGATCGTTTCAGCCCATTGTTGCAGCTTCTTTATAAAGTTTTGACGCTTTTTCATAATTTTAACACCATACTGTGCTAATTGTTCATTCCAAATGTCCAACATTGCGTCTGGAGAGCCTTTTCCAGCGAAATTTTGTTTTAAATAATTGTTTCGCTGAAGCAAAATTTTCTGATATTGCGATAAATCATAGAGATAGGAAGGCTGCACTTGGCCAATCTCCATATCCAGAAACCGTCGTCTTATTCCAGGTGTGCCTTTGACAATTTCTAAATCTTCCGGGGCAAACATAACAACATTGAGCGCACCTATAAAGTTGCTGAGCTTCTTCTGCTCGAGTCCGTTGATTTTTGCTTTCTTGCCTTTGGTTGAAATAGAGAGATCCAGTTGACAGCTGCCATATCGCTTTTGGATCTGTGCATGCAGCTGTGTTTGTTCGCCGTTCCAGCCTATTAGTTCTTTGTCTTGATGAGTACGATGGGATTTGGTCATTGCCAAGACATAAATGGATTCCAATAAATTCGTTTTACCTTGTGCGTTAGGTCCTACAAAAATATTGACATTGCTATCCGTGGTCAACTCGATCTGATCGTAATTTCGGTAAGACTTAAGCGCGAGTCTGTTCAAAAACATGATTACTCATCCTCCTGGCTTGGCCCAATCAGGAGCTAACGACTTCGAATTGTCCGAAACCCTCCACGGTAACGATATCTTTCGGAACGAGTTTCCGTCCTCTGCGATTTTCAGCTTGTCCGTTCACTTCGATTTTTGTATCCACAACAAAAAATTTGGCTTGTCCACCTGTGGATATGCAGTCCGATAATTTCAGAAACTGTCCGAGCGTGATGTATTCGGTGTTAATAGCAATTTGTTTCATAGCTGGAGCACTCCTTAATTCGTTGTTCGATATGGCAAGATCAGCTGAAGAATGTTTGTCGAATCTTGCGGCTTCATGATGATAGGCTGCATAGCTCCAGTAAAACCAATATGAATAAACTCTGAGTCAAGAACTTTGAGCGCATCGAGCATATATTTGGAGTTAAAAGAGATCTTGAGTAAATCACCGACAATATGCTGCAGGTTAATCTGTTCTGTCACTTTGCCGAGCTCGGAGGAGCTGGATGAAATCTCGATCGTTTGGTCTTCGAGCATCATCATTTTAACAATATTCGTCTTATCTTCTTTGGAAAGGAGGTAAGCGCGGTCGATGGCTTCAGCCAATTCTTTTGTCGGAACAACCATTTCCGTTTGAAAAGACTGAGGAATGAGCTTCGATGTATCCGGATACGTACCGTCCAAAATACGTGAGTAAAATAAAATCGAATGAATTTTGAATAAAACCTGATTGTCCGAAATAACTATATCTATAAGTGAGTTTTGATCAGGCAGGATTTTGCTTAATTCATTCAGCGTTCGGCCTGAAATAACAATATTAGGCAAATTTTGCGCATTATCGTTATCAACAGTCACTTCTCTACTGGCAAGACGATGACGATCACAAGCAATAAACTTCAGTTTATCACCAGTTATATTCCAAAGTACACCCGTAAGAATCGGCGTAGACTCATTTGTGGATACCGCATAAGACGTTTGTTTAATCATTGTTTTAAGCAAATCGCTTGGAAGGCGTAACATTTTGCTTTCTTCGATTTCTGGCAGCAGCGGATATTCATCTGGATCAAGTCCCATTATTTGAATTTCGGAAGAACCGGAGCGAATGATGGTTTGAAAATTATGACCTACCTCAATTTCAATCAGTTGAGCAGGGAGTTTACGAATAATTTCAACGAAAAATTTAGCTGGAAGCACAACACTCCCGGCTTGAAATAACTGAATGATTTTGTTGGTACCATTTTCGCTGGGCGTAAAGCTTTGAATCGAAATGTCGGTATCGCTTGCCGTAAGGGTTACACCGCTTAAGGTTGCATCTATTTTGATCCCTGTAAGGATAGGAATTGTTGTACGTGATGAAATGGCTTTGGAAACGTGACCAATGGATTCTATTAAATGGTCTTTAAGGATCGTTAATTTCATGATTTCACTCCTGCAGTTCTTTTTTGGGGTGCGTTAGCATATCTTTATATAATAACATTCTTTATTAGTAATAGCAGTAGGGGCTCTGGATATGTGGATATGTGGATGAACCGTATATAGAGCAAGCCTATCCACATGTGCATAGATTGTGTATAGGCTCACCCGAAATCAAATGTTATTAAGAGGGGTTTTTGATACGCTCCGTCAGATTATGAACGATCTTATAGAGTTCCTGGTCCACTTTCAACATTTGCGATATTTTTTCATGGGCATGGATAACGGTTGTGTGGTCGCGGCCACCGAAATTGTCTCCGATTTTTGGCAAAGAGAAGTCCGTCAGCTCTCGTGACAGGTACATAGCGACCTGCCTAGGGAAAGCTACGGCTTTCGTTCGTTTGCGCGCTTTAAAATCCTCGAGCTTTAATCCATAGAATTCACCAACACGCTGCTGAATATCCTGAATGGTTATGACCCTTGGCCGGTTCGAAGGGATTATATCCTTCAAAGCTTCGGCGGTCAGATGCACGCTAATATCCTGATTAATTAGAGAGGAGTAGGCAACTACCCTTATTAGAGCACCCTCAAGCTCGCGGATGTTCGTATCGATTTGATTCGCGATATAAATCATCGCCTCATTCGGAATTTCAAGGTTTTCAGCTTTCGCTTTCTTACGTAGAATCGCGATGCGAGTCTCTAAATCAGGTGGTTGGATATCAGTAATCAAGCCCCACTCAAACCTAGAGCGCAAGCGGTCTTCCAGGGTTGGGATCTCTTTGGGAGGCCGGTCACTGGAGATAATAATTTGCTTGCCTTCTTCATGAAGGGCATTAAATGTATGGAAAAATTCCTCCTGCGTACCTTCTTTACCGGCGAGGAATTGAATATCGTCAATTAATAGTACATCGATGGTTCTATATTTATTGCGGAACCCTTCGCCGCGGTTATCACGGACAGCATTAATGAATTCATTCGTAAATTTCTCTGATGAAATATACAAAACGCGGGCACCAGGGTTATGTTCCAGCACGTAATGTCCGATTGCATGCATCAAATGGGTTTTGCCTAAACCAACGCCTCCGTATAAAAAGAGCGGATTATAGGCTTTCGCGGGAGCTTCGGCTACTGCTAATGACGCTGCGTGCGCGAATCTATTGCCTGATCCGATGACGAAGGTATCGAAGGTATATCTCGAATTCATCATATTCGTGAAATTTTCTTCGCCAGCCACAATCGCGGGACCTTTGGGCGGTATGACAGCCGGCTGTGTCGAGGCGGATTGAGCTTTCTGTTCTTCAGTCTCGATGATGAATTTCACGGAAACGTGTTTGCCCGTGTAATCATAAATTGTGCCTTCAATCAGCTTGGTGTACCGGCTTTCCAACCACTCCTGGGCAAAATTGTTGGGCGCACAAATAACGACAGTCGAATCATTGAAAACTGTCGCTTTGGTCGATTTTAACCAAGTATCGAAGCTAGGTTTGCTGAGTTTAGTTTGGATAATCGATAAGATTTGCTGCCATAAATCCGTAGAATGGCCTTCCACAGTAATTCACTCCTTTAAAATCAAACATGTGGCGTATAGGCCAGGTTTCAGAAAATATGATTTGTGTATAAATCATTATGGTTGAAGCTCTAACTGGCGCGATCCGAAATTAGCATAGATTGAACGCAATCAGAGTATATTCTGCGCGATTTACGGCGAAAAGAACCTTCATGTCTGATGGGGTCAAAAAAGGACGGCTTTTGTCGTTTTATCCACATTATTAAGAATCGGTTAAAATGACTTATTCTTGTAGAGGGAATTTTGTTCACAATGTTATCCACAGACTGTTGATAAATCGGAGAATTGGTCGTGTATATCCACAACAGAAACATTATCATCTTAACAAAAGATAGCCTGTTAATCAACGGATTGTTTGGTATTATCCACAATTACAACAAGTTGTGCATAGAAATTGTTCACAACACAAGATATTGTTAATATTCTGTTGATTTTCGACAAGCTTCTCTTTTCGGTGGATAATTTTTATACACAGGTTATTCTTTTTCGATTTATTATGATTTATTTGGCATTTCCTTCTGAACGCTCGGGTAGGTTGACTTTCTTAAGGGTTATATGATTTAATGAGTAGTAGAAATTTTGTAGGATGGATATCCTCAGATAGGGAGGTGCTATAGATGGGTCCGACGTTTAACCCGAATACGAGAAAGCGTAAGAAGAATCATGGTTTCCGTAAAAGAATGAGCACGAAGAACGGTCGTAAAGTTCTACAAGCTCGTCGTCTTAAAGGAAGAAAAGTTCTTAGCGCGTAAAAAGAGGCTCCGGAAGGGGCTTTTTTTTTTGCATTTAGATGGATCAGTTTATATGCCGTTATTTCGGTCAAAAATAGATAAGATGCCTAAATGGTGATTCGCTTATCTGATGTTAATGGTCTGGAGCGTACACGTCTGTGGAAAAAGAATATAGATTAGCTAAACGAGAAGACTTCAATAAGATTTATCGATATGGCAAATCAATGGCCAACCATCAGTTTGTTCTTTACTATTTACCTCAGCCTAAATTGGAAAATTTCCGACTTGGAATATCTGTGAGTAAAAAAGTGGGGAACGCGGTTGTTCGGAACCGCTTGAGACGAATGGTAAAAGAGATCATTCGTTTGAAAAAAGAAAATCTGATGCCGCATCATGATTACATTTTGCTGGCCAGGAAACCCGCTGTAGATATGGAATACGCCGAGATGGAAAAAAGCATTTGGCATGTAATCCGAAAAGCTTCTTTATTAAAAAGAAACGACACAATAAAAAAGTGAAGCATTATTTCTTTTCGCGCTTAAATTGTGTTATAGTTTATGTTGGAAAAGATATTTAGGAGGATCTCATTTTGACTCGTCGACTCTATTTGCTTGCAGCTCTTTCTGCGTTGATCTTATTGTTGTCAGGATGTAGTCCTAGTAGCTCTGCTATGGCACCAATCGATCCTAACACGGCAGGTTTTTTTGTAAAATATTTCGTGTACCCGCTTTCGCAGACACTCGACTGGTTCGCCGTCAAGTTATGGGGTCAATATGGCTTATCCATTTTGGTCGTAACCCTAATTATTCGTCTCATTATTTTGCCTCTGACGCTGAAACAGTATAAGAGCTCTAAAAAGATGCAAGAGTTGCAGCCTGAGATGAAAAAGCTTAAAGAAAAGTATAAAGATGATGCGAAGAAGCAGCAGGAAGAAACAATGAAGTTATTTCAGTCAAATGGTGTGAATCCGTTAGCTGGTTGTTTTCCAATCATTGTTCAAATGCCAATTCTGATTGCGCTTTATCAAGCTATCATGCGTAATGATCATATTCGAGAGCATACTTTTTTATGGATGAATTTAGGACAGCCCGATCACTATTACATTCTTCCGATCATTGCCGCGGCAACAACATTCGTTCAACAAATGTTTATGTCTTCTCAAATGAATCAACAAATGAAAAGCTTACTATACATTTTCCCGGTAATGATTTTCGTGATGTCCATGAATTTCGCAGCTGCGCTGCCACTTTACTGGATTTACGGTAACATCTTCACCATTATTCAGTCTTACTTTATTTATGGTTCTCCTGGAAAACAAAAAAATCCTGGATCTCAAAATAATAAGGGTGGCCTGTCCAAATGAAAAAAATTGTGGTGACTGGAAAAACTATTGAGTTAGCGGTTAAAGCCGGTCTTTCTCAATGGCAGGTTTCGGAGGATCGTGTTAAGATTCATATTTTGGAACAGCCCTCTCGGGGTTTGTTCGGGTTTATTGGTTCCAAAGAAGCTAAGGTTGAGCTTGAATTGATACCAGATCCGCTTGAGGAAGCCATTGCTTTCTTACAAGATATGTTCGAAGCGATGAAAATTTCCATCACCATAGACACGACAAAGGATCGCGAAGGCTACCAGTTGAATATGAGTGGTTCGGAGCTAGGTATTTTGATCGGTAAAAGAGGACAAACCCTCGATGCGCTGCAATATTTAGTCAATATTGTCGCAAATCGTTATGCGAATTCGCATTTTCGGATTATCTTGGATGCGGAAAATTTCCGAGATAGACGTAAAAAGACGTTAGAGGAGCTAGCTCTAAGGTTGGCGAATCGTGTCATAAAGTCGAAAAAAGAAGTTATTTTGGAACCGATGAACTCGCAAGAACGCAAGATTATTCATGCGGAATTGCAAGGACATCCTGTCGTCAAAACATATAGCAAAGGCGAAGAACCGAATCGTCGGGTCGTGATCGCCGTCAAATAACCTTAGCCGCAATGACATGAGCATAAGTCATTGCTTTTTCTTTAAGATGAGGTAAATTCGAGGTGTAAATACTATGTTAAATGATACGATTGCTGCTATTTCTACACCGCTCGGTGAGGGTGGGATAGCGGTTATTCGTGTGAGCGGGGATGAAGCAGTTCCACTGGTGGAGCGTGTTTTTCGCTCAAAAACGAAATTATCTGATGCTGATACGCATACGGTACATTATGGATTCATTATAGAACCTGCTTCTGCCGAAAAGGTAGAGGAGGTTCTCGTTACTTTAATGAAAGCTCCGCGCTCTTTTACAATGGAAGATGTAGTCGAAGTTAGTTGTCACGGCGGCATTGTTTCTGTTAAGAAGGTATTGGATTTGTTGCTGCAGCAGGGGATACGATTGGCGGAACCTGGTGAATTCACGAAGCGAGCCTTCCTTAATGGTCGGATTGATTTGACACAAGCGGAAGCTGTTATCGACTTGATTCGTGCCAAATCGGACCGAGCTTTTAAAGTGGCTTTAAAGCAGGTTGAAGGAAATTTGTCGAAGCAAATCAAGCATTTGCGTTATGTATTAGTAGAATTAATGGCCCATGTTGAAGTCAATATTGATTACCCTGAGCATGATGTTGAAGAAATGACGAATGCTTTCATAAAGAGTAAATGTGACACGGTAATGCTTGAAATTGACCGTCTTTTGGTGACCGCTGAGCAAGGTAAAATACTACGTGAGGGCATTGAAACAGCCATTGTGGGCAAACCGAATGTAGGCAAATCATCGCTGCTGAATGAGTTAGCGCAAGAGAATCGGGCGATTGTAACGGACATTCCAGGAACCACTAGGGATGTCATTGAGGAATTTGTTAATGTAGGTGGTATTCCACTTAAGCTGCTAGATACAGCAGGGATTCGGGAAACGACTGATATCGTGGAACAAATCGGAGTGGAAAGGTCGAAAACAGCTTTGGCTGAAGCGGATTTAATTTTACTTGTACTGAATAGCAATGAAGAGCTTCAATTAGATGAGATTGCTCTAATGAAGCAATTAGCTGATAAGCAAACGATTGTTATTTTGAATAAGATTGATTTAAGTCGAAAACTGGATATTGATCAAGTGCTGAGTTATTTTCCACAGGAACGTATCGTTGAGTTATCTCTGATTGAGAATAAAGGTATCGATCATTTGGAAAAAGCGATTGCTGGAATTTTCTTTGAGGGTAAACTAGAGTCAAGTGATTTGACGTACGTTAGCAACGTTCGACATATATCATTATTGAAGCAAGCGAAACGCTCGTTACACGATGCGCTTGAGGCTAATGAGCAATACGTGCCAATCGATATGATACAAATAGATATTCGAGCAGCTTGGGAGCAGCTTGGAGAGATTATTGGTGATTCTGTCGGAGAGTCGTTGATCGATCAAATTTTTACACAATTCTGCTTAGGTAAATGAAAACCGACAGCATTTTCGTTTTCATAAAAGAGGGAGGGACTTTGTACTATGGGATATCATGCAGGTGAATATGATGTTATTGTCATCGGCGCCGGACACGCAGGTTGCGAATCTGCTCTGGCTTCTGCCCGGATGGGCTGTAATACACTACTTTTAACAATTAATTTGGATATGGTTGCTTTCATGCCTTGTAATCCATCTATTGGTGGTCCTGCAAAGGGCCACGTTGTTCGAGAAATCGACGCGATTGGTGGCGAAATGGGTCGTAACATCGACAAAACTTATATTCAAATGCGCATGCYGAATACCGGCAAAGGTCCAGCTGTGCATGCTCTTCGCGCACAAGCCGACAAATTCTCGTATCARCACAAAATGAAGGAAACGATTGAAGCAACGCCAAACTTAACGTTACGTCAAGGTATGGCTGAAGAGCTCATCGTTGAAGATGGCACGATCAAAGGTGTTATTACAAAAACAGGCGCTGAGTTTTATGCTAAAGCAATTGTTCTTACTACGGGAACTTACCTAAGAGGAAAAGTTATCATGGGTGAGCTTATGTACGAGAGTGGCCCTAATAATCAACAACCTTCTGTTAAACTATCCGAATCTCTGCGTAAACTTGGCTTTGATCTCGTTCGTTTCAAAACAGGAACTCCTCCGCGTGTTCATAAGGATTCTATTGACTTCAGTAAAACGGAAATTCAACCTGGCGATGATGAGCCTAAGTTTTTCTCCTTTGAAACAAAATCAGGTACTCCTAATGAACAACTGCCATGTTGGTTAACGTACACATCTGAAGAAACGCATAACATTATTAACTCAAATCTGCACCGCGCTCCAATGTTTTCAGGGGCGATTGAAGGGACTGGGCCAAGATATTGCCCGTCTATTGAAG
>NZ_JBFTQB010000032.1:0-15127 GCF_056398785.1 Paenibacillus sp. 01T422
CCTTTTATCCCATCTTCAGACGGTTGACGAAATGGCAAGGCGGCACTATACTCTTTGGTAATTCGTGTAAAAGGAGGGGACTTTCATGCAGCTAGCCTTGCAATATGCGCAATTGAAAATATCAATAACGCGTGTTTCACAGATCCCCCACACGTATATGGACGTGCCTGTTTCCGTTGAAGAAATTTCCGGCTACTTGTATTGTACGGAACGCAATGTGAAAATTTTGATTCGCAAAATGACCGAAATGGGATGGATTGTCTGGACGCCGGGGCGAGGCCGTGGACACCGCTCGACGATTCGGTTCCTTGTTCCAGCAGAGGATGTGCTGATGACGGAAGCGAAGATTCACGTTGAACAGGGCAACTTGAACAATGCGATGAGTTTATTTCAGATGGAAGGTTTGGATGGGAGTGTAATAGATCGATTCCTGGCCTGGCTCGGCAGTTATTTCGGATACAAAGGCAACTGTGAGTCTGGAAATCCTGAAACGCTGCGGCTGCCGATGCAGATTCGTGTGCTGGCGCTTGATCCTGTCGATGTGCTATTCTCGCGTGAGCTCCATTTTGTGAAGCAAGCCTTCGACACGCTGCTCTATTTCAATCCGCTATGCGGCTGTGTGGAGCCAGGTTTGGCTCATGAGTGGGCATGCAATGCCAATGCGACTGAATGGACCTTTTATTTGCGAAAAAGGGTGCGATTCCATCATGATCGAGAGTTGACGGCAGACGATGTTGTGTTTTCGCTCAATCGGCTGCGATCCCTAGGCACAGAGGACTCGCCGAGTCGTTGGATGCTGAAATCCGTCAAAGAAATTCGCGCTGTCGACCGGCTGACAGTTCGTATAGAGCTTGCTGCGCCGAATTATATGCTGCCACACTATGTTAGTTCCTACCAGGCTGCGATTGTTCCTGCTGACGTCTATAATGCAAGTAAAGTTGCAGATGTTAGCATGCTTCCTGTTGGAACAGGTCCGTTCCGGATTACGAGACATGATGCGGGTGGTGTAACGTTAGAAGCCTTCGAGGATTACTACAAGGAGAGCGCTCATTTGGATCGCATCGAGCTGCTCTATGTTCCGGATAACGTCAGTGACCGAAGATGGCAGCAGTTAAATTTCCAGATGGGGAAGCTCAACCATTATAAACAACCAGCCCCCGCGCATTGGTGTAAAAAAGAAGTAATGATGCTGGGCTCCAGTATGATCGTATTCAATCTCCGCAAAAACGGTCCCCAGCAAGCGTTTAAATTCCGTCAGGCCATTCAGCTTATCTTGAATCGATGCGGATTGATTAAGGAACTAGGTCTTTATCATGCAAGGCCTGCGGCTGATTTCTTGCCATCCGACTCACCGGCATCTGAGCCCGACGATTATCAGCCAGAACGCGCGAGGGAGCTGCTCAGAGAGTCTGGATACAATGGCGAACCTATTACGATGATAGTCACGCAGAAAAACCAGCTTCAAGCCGAATGGATTCAAGCTCGCTGTAAGGAAGTGGGTATTCCGGTTGTTCTGAAGCTGTTTACCTTTGAACAAATGATGAAGGTGCCACTCTTGTTAGAAGCGGATGTCATCATAAGCGGCGTTGTTGCGGATGATGATGAGGCTCGCTGCCTAGTCGAGATGTATAAAGTAGGCAACCTACCGGTTCGTGTCTGCGCAACGGATGAGCAGCGACGAGTTTTTGATGAAACCATTGCGGCTATCGAAAATGAGCCCGACAGGCAAGAGCGCCTGCTACGGATTCGCAGTATGCAAGACTTAGTCTCGGAAAACTGCTGCGTCTTATTCCTATTGCATACGACGCAGCAGTTGGTATACAGCCCTCATTTACAAGGCATAACGTTCAATACGCTGGGATGGTTTGACTTCAAAAACATTTGGTACCGCCCGGAGCCCGTGGAAGAATAGATCAGATGCAAAGCCGCTTGGGAGACGCTCTCAGGCGGCTTTTTATATAAATAAGGATATTCATGGTAGGTTTGGTTTTTCAGAGGATAAGTTGGATAACATATGATATAATGAACGAGGTTTGTCGTACCTTGACGCTAAAATGGGTAAAATACATATAACATTGTGGTTTTTTAGGAGGAAATTATGGGGAAGTTATTTATTTGTGATCATCCGCTTATCCAGCATAAGCTGACTTTTATTCGGGATGAGAATACGAAAACGAAAGATTTTCGGGAGCTCGTAGACGAAGTAGCGACTTTAATGGCCTATGAGATTACGAGAGATATTCCGCTTGAGCATGTTCAGGTAAAAACGCCAGTAACAACGGCGAATTGCCGGATTATTTCCGGCAGAATGCTGGGGCTTATTCCTATTTTGCGCGCAGGCCTAGGCATGGTTGATGGTGTGCTTAAACTGATCCCAGCTGCAAAAGTAGGACATGTTGGTCTATACCGTGATCCAGACACGCTGCAGCCTGTCGAATATTATGTGAAGCTGCCGACGGATGTCCTGGAGCGTGAGCTCATTGTGATCGACCCGATGCTCGCAACTGGCGGTTCAGCGAATGCGGCGATTGAAGTATTGAAACGCAGAGGCTGCACACAAATGAAGCTGATGTGTTTAATTGCTGCGCCGGAAGGAATCAAAGCGGTTCAACAAGAGCATCCAGATGTTGATATTTATGTGGCGGCCGTGGATGACTACTTGAATGATCATGGCTATATTGTACCTGGATTGGGAGATGCGGGAGATCGTCTGTTCGGCACGAAATAATACACTTATGACGATGGGGGAGAACAATCAATGAAACGTTTGAAAGTCATTACGATCTTCGGTACTAGACCTGAAGCGATTAAAATGGCTCCGCTGATTAAGGAACTGGAGAAGCATCCAGAGCATATCGAGTCTCTCGTTTGCGTAACGGCTCAGCATCGCCAGATGTTGGATCAGGTGCTTGACATTTTCAAAATCAAACCGGATTACGACCTTAACGTTATGAAAGATCGTCAGACGTTGAATGAGATTACAATGCGTGTGCTGCAAGGCTTGGAGCCAGTCTTCCAAGAGGCGAAGCCGGATCTGATTCTCGTGCACGGCGATACGCTGACAACTTTCCTTGCAAGCTATGCAGCATTTATGCAGCAGATCCAAGTTGGACATGTCGAAGCGGGCCTTCGTACGTGGAACAAAATGTCGCCATATCCGGAAGAAATGAACCGTCAATTGACGGGCGTTCTGGCGGATCTGCATTTTGCACCAACACAGCAATCAGCTGACAATTTGCGCAAAGAAAATAAATCAGAATCTCAAATCTATGTAACGGGGAATACAGTTACGGATGTCTTTCAATATACGGTTCAGGAATCCTTCGAACACCCGGTGTTGGAGTGGGCAGCGGGCCGCAGGCTGGTTTTGATGACAGCGCATCGCCGTGAAGCTCAAGGGGAGCCACATCGCCAAATTTTCCGTGCTGTGAAACGTATTGCTGATGAGTTTGAAGATATCGCAATCGTTTATCCGGTGCACCCGAGCCCAGCTGTCAAAGAGCCTGCGCACGAGATTCTAGGCAACCACCCACGTATTAAGCTAGTAGAGCCTTTCGATGCTAGTGAGTTCCATAACTTCTATCCGAAGACGCATATGATTCTAACAGACTCAGGCGGTCTTCAAGAGGAAGCTCCATCCTTTGGTGTGCCGGTGCTTGTGCTCCGTGACACAACTGAGCGTCCGGAAGGCATTCAAGCAGGCACTTTGGAGTTGGTTGGAACAGATGAGGAGAAAGTCTACGAGCGTGCTCGCGCGCTGCTGACAGATCCAGTTTTATACAACAAAATGAGCCAATCTGCTAACCCTTATGGGGATGGAAAAGCATCCCAAAGAATCGTTCAGGCGATTCTACATCACTTTGGCAAGGTCTCGGAGCGTCCTGAAACATTCTAACCGTGACAAAATCATGACAAACGCTACAGCGTACAGTTCGACTGTTTGGTTTGGAAACACGCAAACCTTAGAGCCGCAAGGCTCTGAAGGGTTTCGGGCTGCGAGGACTGTTAACTTTCGTCAATTGACAAACCTCGCATTGCTTCGATACAATAAATGAGGATTCGTAGCACTATGTCTACGAAACAGGTTTTCCTCAGCGGAAAGCCTTCAGGAGGGATGCTATGAAACGGCAAAATCCCAATGATAATCCGTGGCGAGCAGTAGCGTTAACTAGTGCGATAGGCATTGACCTTGTAGTTTGTTTAGGAGCCGGATACTTGTTCGGTGATTGGCTAACACGCGTACTAGGGGGACAATTCTGGTTGTTAGGCGGATTTCTGCTAGGGCTTGTAACCGGAATCATTAGCATTTACTTCATGATAAAGCGGTACGGAGGGCTATGATGGATGACTTTTCAGCCACTCTGAAAACGGTTCAAAATGTGTTTCTTTTCTTTTTATCCTTTTGTTTGGCTGCATGGGCGCTTCTTGTCGATTACCGGGTTTATTTGGCCGGCATTATGCTTGGATCTATCGTGAGCATGATCAATGCTAGGTTCTTGTCCTGGAAGATTAACAAGTTGGCAGCAGCTGCGATAGAGCAGAAAGGGCGCAAGGTGACCCTAGGTTTTCTGACAAGAGCAGCAATTGCTGGCTTCGCAGGTTTGGTTGCCGTTCGGTATCCGGAACATGTCGCTTTAACCACGACGATTGTTGGATACTTTTTTGCTCAATTGGCAACACTCGTACTGGGTATTCTTTCTATTAGGAAGTCTAAGAAGTAATTCCATTCGATGAAAGGGGTGAAAATGGAAAACATGGAACATCACGTACCAGAATTTGAGTGGTTAGGTATTCACTTCGACGCATCAGCGCTTATGATGATCGGAATTACCACTATTATCGTGCTTATCCTTGCAATCGCAGGGGCTAGTCGCGCATCCGTAACGAATCCTTCAAAAATTCAAAACTTCATGGAATGGACGATTGAGTTTGTAGAAGGCATCATTGGAAGTACGATCGGTTCTAAGCATGGCAAAGGCTTTATCGCGCTTGGTCTTACGCTCATTATGTATATCTTTATCGGCAACATGCTCGGCCTTCCTTTCTCGATCGTAACGGAAGATCATGTGTCATGGTGGAAATCACCGACAGCTGATATCGCTGTAACAGGAGCACTAACGGTTATCGTTATCGTATTAAGTCACTACTTAGGCATAACGCGTAACACGAAGCATTACTTCGCGCATTACTTTGAGTACAAAGGGGCAATGTTGATCCTTCATTTGATTGAAGTCGTATCAAAGCCGCTTACGCTCGCTTTCCGTCTTTACGGTAACATTTATGCAGGTGAAATTATGATATCTGTCATCATCGGAGCTGGTTGGTTTGGAATTGCGCCTCTCTTTGTATGGCAGGGCTTCAGTGTGTTCGTAGGTGCTATTCAAGCCTTCGTATTCACGATGCTAACAATGGTTTACATCTCGCAAACGTTAATCCATGAAGAACATTAAGAGTAAGACTTACCTCGGGTAGTCTCGAGTCACTTATACACAAACAAACTTAAGAATTTAAGGGAGGATTTATCAATGGGAGCAATAGCATTAGTAGCAGCAGGTATCGTATTCGGTTTAGGAGCACTAGGTGCAGGTATTGGTAACGGTTTGATCGTAGGTCGCGCTTTGGAAGGTATTTCCCGTCAACCAGAACTTCGTGGTACGCTTCAAACAACAATGTTTATCGGGGTAGGTCTAGTAGAGGCAATGCCAGTAGTTGCATTGGTTCTTGCGTTCATCTTTATGGGAAAAGCTTAAGAAACCGTTTGGCGGGGATGGCCGTAGTCGCCACCACGCCTTCGTTTTGCCCATGTTATCAGAAGGGAGTGACGTTACTTGCATATTGAATGGTCCACATTTTGGATTCAACTTATCGCGTTCTTAATTTTATATTTGTTGCTTTCTAAATTTGCGTTCGGTCCTCTATTCGGAATGATGGAGAAACGCAGACAATTAGTTAAAGATCAAATTCAAACAGCTGAAGCGAGCCGCAAGCAAGCTGATCAACTGTTAGAGGAACAAAAACAAGCGCTGCAACAAATGCGTAAGGAAGCTTACGATATTATTGAGCAAGCGAAACAAACAGGTTCTAAGCAAGCTGATGATATTGTTCGTGCAGCTGGAGCAGAAGCAGCTCGTCTGAAAGATGAAGCTTTAAAAGATATCGAGAACGAGAAGAACAAAGCGGTTGCCGCACTTCGCAGCCAAGTTGGCGCGATGTCCGTTCTGATTGCCTCCAAAATTATTGAAAAGCAAATCGATGAAAAGTCACAAGAGCAATTGGTTGAGCATTACCTCAAAGAGGTAGGAGGCAACGTATGAGTGACATCGTCGTAGCGAAGCGTTATGCCAGAGCTCTTTTTGAAGTTGCCAAAGATAAGGGAATTATTTCTCAAGTCGAAGAAGAGTTGAAATCTGTAGCTAGTGCGATTAGGGACAATGCAGACTTGCAGAAGTTCCTGAACCATCCGAACATCGGGGACACCGTCAAAACGGACCTGCTGAAGCAGATTTTTGAAGGCAAAGTTTCCGAACCGGTGTGGAACACGCTGCTGGTCTTGATTGATAAAAGAAGACAAGCCATTTTGTCCGCTCTTGTGGGCGATTATGTGAAGATTGCGAATGAAGCGCTTGGACAAGCGAGTGCAACAATTTATGCCGCTTTTACGCTGACAGAAGCTCAACAAGCGGAAATTGCATCACATTTCAGCAAAGTTACGGGAAAAACGATTCGTGTTGAGACTGTTGTTGAGCCTAAGCTGCTCGGCGGCATTCAAGTGCGTATTGGTGACCGTTTATACGATGGAAGTTTGGCAGGCAAGCTAGACCGCTTATCCAAAGCTTTGGTTTAATAACAAGCACTGTAAGAATAGGGGTGACGTTCGTTGAGTATCAAACCTGAAGAAATCAGCTCATTGATTAAACAACAGATTGAAAACTATAAATCCGATATGCAAGTGGTTGATGTAGGTACAGTCATTCAAGTTGGTGACGGTATCGCTCGTGCTCATGGTTTGGAAAACGTAATGGCAGGCGAATTGCTTGAGTTTTCGAATGGCGTTTTGGGCTACGCATTTAACCTTGAAGAAAGCAACGTAGGTATCGTTATTCTTGGACCTTACAAAGACATTCGTGAAGGCGATCCAGTAAAACGTACAGGTCGTATCATGGAGGTTCCTGTAGGGGAAGCTTTACTCGGCCGTGTTGTTAACTCCTTGGGTCAACCGGTTGATGGTCAAGGACCTATTGCTACAACAGAATTCCGCCCTGTAGAGAACATGGCTCCAGGCGTTATGGCTCGTAAATCCGTTCATGAGCCAATGCAAACAGGTATCAAAGCGATTGATGCGATGGTTCCAGTTGGTCGTGGTCAACGTGAGTTGATCATTGGTGACCGTCAAACAGGAAAAACAGCGATTGCAATCGACGCTATCCTTAACCAAAAAGGTAGCGGTGTGAAATGTATCTATGTTGCTATCGGTCAAAAACAATCCACTGTTGTAGGCGTTGTTGAAAAACTTCGTGCTGCCGGCGCTTTGGACTACACAATCGTTGTAACAGCATCTGCGTCTGAGCCTTCACCAATGCTTTGGTTGGCTCCATACGCAGGCTGCGCAATGGGCGAGTACTTCATGTACAAAGGCGAGCACGTATTGATCGTATACGATGACTTGTCCAAACAAGCCGCTGCCTACCGTGAGTTGTCCCTCTTGTTACGCCGTCCACCAGGTCGCGAAGCATACCCAGGTGACGTATTCTACTTGCACTCCCGTTTGCTGGAGCGCGCTGCGAAATTGAACGATGAGCTTGGCGGCGGTTCGATTACTGCGCTTCCATTCATCGAGACACAAGCGGGCGATATCTCCGCTTACATTCCGACGAACGTAATTTCCATTACGGACGGTCAAATATTCCTTGAGTCCGACCTGTTCTACTCCGGTCAGCGTCCAGCGGTTAACGTTGGTAACTCTGTATCCCGTGTAGGGGGCTCTGCTCAAACGAAAGCAATGAAAAAAGTTGCCGGTACACTGCGTGTAGACTTGGCTCAATACCGTGAGCTTGCTGCCTTCGCTGCGTTCGGTTCTGATCTTGATAGAGCAACAAAAGCCCGCCTTGATCGTGGGGTTCGCACACTAGAAATCTTGAAACAAGGCGTGCATCAGCCGCTTTCCCTGGAGAAACAAGTTTGCTCCCTGTACACGGTTGTCAAAGGCCACTTGGATGACATTCCAGTACAAGACGTAACTCGTTTTGAAGAGCAATTCTTGGCTTACTTGGAATCCAATCGTACGGAAATTTTGAACAGCATTCGTGATACCAAAGATATTACTGCGGATAACGACAAAGCGCTTGTTGATGCTATCAACACGTTCAAAAAGAGCTTCGCAGTTTCTGAATAATAGTTGAATGCCTGAACTTTCCTTGCGAAAGGAATCAGGCGACGTGTTATGCCTGAGATTGGGCAGCAAGTAGGCTGCCCAATCTCAGGCCTTCGAATGAAGGCTTTCCAAAGCCTCAAAAGAGAGGTGACAGGTATGGCAAAAGGAATGCGCGAGATTAAGCGCCAAATCAAATCGACACAAAACACGAAGCAAATTACGCGTGCGATGGAAATGGTCTCAGCAGCGAACTTGCGTAGAGCTCAGCGAGCGGCGGAAGCAGCGCGTCCTTACTCGGATAAGCTGAAAGAAGTGGTTGCTAGCATTGCAGCAGGTTCCAAAGGTGTGAAGCATCCGATGCTGCAAACACGTGAAGTGAAGAAAACGGCTTACTTGGTTATCACTTCGGATCGTGGTTTGGCTGGAGGCTACAACGCGAACGTATTGCGGAAGGTTATGACGGAGATTCGCGAAAGACATCAATCCCCGTCGGAATATGCTATTTTTGTAATCGGACGTAAAGGTAGCAATTTCTTCAAAAAACGTAATGTTGAGATCGTTCAAGAAGTTACAGGACTTCCGGATTCTCCGAAGTTCTCGGATATTAAATCAATTGCTGCTTCTGCTGTTGCTAATTTTGAGAAGGGTGCGTACGACCAATTGTTCTTGGTGTACAACAAATTCCAAAATGCAATCAGTCAGATACCGACTATGATTCGCTTGCTTCCTATGGAAGACGTAAAAGGTGCTTCAACGGCTAGTTACGAATACGAGYCGTCTGCGGAAGGCGTTCTGGAAGTACTGCTGCCTAAATATGCGGAAACGATTATTTATAGSGCAGTATTGGAAGGTAAGGCAAGTGAGTTCGGTGCAAGAATGACAGCGATGAACTCCGCAACGAAGAATGYAACGAAGATGATCAGCAGCTACACATTAGCATACAACCGTGCACGTCAAGCAGCCATTACGCAAGAGATTGCGGAAATCGTCAGCGGCGCGAACGCGAACGCTTAATTGATATAACGCCTCGCTTAGAGGCGAAGCTTTTCTTAGGAGGGAAACCATGAGCAAAGGGCGCGTTGTGAATATTACAGGGCCTGTCGTCGACATTGAGTTCGGACGCGGACAACTCCCTGAAATTCTGAATGCAATCAAGATTGAAAAAAATGAAGGCGGTAAATCGGTTACGATTACGGTTGAAGCGGCGGTTCACCTCGGTGACAACCTCGTTCGTTGCGTAGCGATGTCTTCCACTGACGGACTTGTGCGTGGCGCTGAAGCTACTGACACAGGAGTTCCAATTACTGTACCTGTAGGTGCAGCAACTTTGGGGCGCGTGTTCAACGTTGTTGGAGATCCTATTGATGGGATCGAAACTGTTGACCGTACGTTGACTAGTCCAATTCATAAAGAAGCTCCTCCTTTCGAGAGCTTGTCCACGAAATCAGAAGTTCTTGAAACAGGAATTAAAGTTATTGACCTTATGGCTCCTTACGCAAAAGGTGGTAAAATCGGTCTCTTCGGTGGTGCGGGTGTAGGTAAAACCGTAACGATGCAAGAGTTGATTCACAACATTGCGCAAGAGCACGGCGGTATCTCCGTTTTCGCAGGCGTTGGTGAGCGTACTCGTGAAGGTAATGACCTTTACCACGAGATGAAAGACTCCGGCGTTATTGAGAAAACAGCCATGGTATTCGGCCAAATGAACGAGCCTCCAGGCGCGCGTCTTCGCGTAGCTTTGACTGGCTTGACGATGGCTGAGTATTTCCGTGATGTTGAAGGCAGAGACGTTCTTCTGTTCGTCGATAACATCTTCCGTTTCACACAAGCAGGTTCCGAGGTTTCAGCTTTGCTTGGACGTATGCCATCTGCGGTAGGTTACCAACCGACATTGGCTACAGAAATGGGTCAATTGCAAGAGCGTATTACATCCACGAAAAAAGGTTCCGTAACTTCGATTCAAGCGATTTACGTTCCTGCGGATGACTATACGGATCCAGCTCCAGCGACAGCGTTTGCTCACTTAGACGCAACAACGAACTTGGAGCGTAGTATCGCAGCTGCGGGTATCTTCCCAGCGGTAGATCCACTTGCTTCCTCTTCCCGTATGTTGACGCCAGAAATCTTGGGCGAAGAGCACTATAAAGTAGCACAAGGTGTTAAACAAATTCTTCAACGTTACAAAGAGCTTCTGGATATCATCGCGATCTTGGGTATGGATGAGCTGTCCGATGAGGATAAACTAGTTGTTACTCGTGCGCGTCGTCTCCGTCTGTTCTTGTCTCAGCCGCTTCACGTTGCTGAGCCGTTCAACGGCTTCCCGGGCTTGTATGTGCCATTGAAAGAAACTGTGCGCAGCTTCAAAGAAGTTCTTGAAGGTAAGCACGACAACCTTCCTGAAGTAGCGTTCCACAACGTAGGTACGATTGAGGACGCAATCGAGAAAGCGAAAACGCTGTAAGGTTACCTTTGGTAAACTGCGCGTTAGCTGAGGAAGGAGAATCCAAGTGAGTACATTCCTACTTGAAATTGTTACTCCTGAGCGCAAAGTGTACGCTGAACAAGTGAACATGTTAGTCGCAAAGGGTGTCGAAGGGGAGCTTGGAATTCTGCCGAACCACATTCCACTCGTGACTCCATTGAAAATCGGCTCGATTACTGTGAAGAAGCAGGGCTCCAAAGACGAGATCATCGCAGTGAACGGCGGATTCATGGAAGTGCGTAAGGACAAAGTGGTCATACTGGCGGAAAGCGCCGAGCTGCCAGAACAAATCGATGTGGATCGTGCGAGAGCAGCGAAAGAACGCGCGGAGAAACGCCTTGCTGAAAATAAGCAAGATAACGTTGATTTCAAGCGTGCGGAAGCCTCTTTGCAAAGAGCATTGAACCGGATCAGCGTATCCGGCAAATAATAGATGTTTGACGAAAGAGCGATGGAACTTAGGTTCCGTCGCTTTTTTTCGTTAGATGGATTATTTTTTGATAATTATGGAAAATCTACTCTCAAAGTGTGTAAAAGATAGGGCTTGGAATTAGTCATCGACTCCCCTGAGCTCTTTTGGTATAATATTGAAGGTGATTATTACCAATTTGAATCAATGATTTGAGAAAGTAAATAAGAATGGAGGCGGTTACATTCAGATGATGTATACAAATAACTATGTAATCGTAGCGATTTTTCTTGGGTTAGGTATTCTCCTCCCGGTGGTAGCGCTTACGATAGGCAAATGGTTAAGACCGAGCAAACCCGTTGTGGAGAAGTATACGACGTATGAGAGTGGGAACGAGCCTGTTGGTGAAGGGCAAATCCGGTTTAACATTCGATATTATTTGTTTGCTTTGATGTTTGTCATCTTTGATGTAGAGACCGTGTTCCTGTATCCGTGGGCTGTTGCTTTTAATCAGCTTGGACTTTTTGCTTTAGTAGAAATGTGCATTTTTGTAGCCTTGTTAGCCATAGGATTAATATACGCTTGGAAGAAGAAGGTGCTGCAATGGACTTCAGTCTAGAGTCGATCTCCCCAGAAGAACGCGAAGAGTTGAACCGCAACGTATTTATGACGACACTGGAGCAGGTGAAAGCTTGGGCTCGCAGTAATTCACTTTGGCCTTTAACATTTGGTCTTGCTTGTTGCGCCATTGAAATGATGGGTACGGGTGGATCGCATTATGATTTGGACCGTTTTGGAGTCATCTTCCGTACATCCCCTAGGCAATCCGATGTGATGATTGTAGCAGGGACAGTTACGAAGAAAATGGCTCCTTTGCTGCGCCGCCTTTATGAGCAGATGCCTGAGCCCAAATGGGTTATCGCTATGGGCTCCTGCGCGACTGCGGGTGGTCCGTACGTTAAATCTTACTCGGTTGTCAAAGGTGTCGACCAGATCGTCCCGGTTGATGTCTACATACCAGGTTGTCCGCCGAACCCGGCGGCACTTATCTATGGGATCAACAAGCTTCAGGAGAAGATTCGCTATGAAGCGAAGACCGGTAAGCAGGTGATCAATCGATGAGTGAGGATAAGAAGCCGGAGGAGAAGGTTGAGGTCGAGCAGGAGCAGACGGCCTCTGCTGAAGAGACCAAGGCTGAAGAGAGCAAAACTGAAGGGAATTCAGAGCAGGCGAAGCCTGCTTCTGAGGAGAAGCCCGCCAGCGAAGCGCCTGCGGCAGAAGCGGCGGAGAAGACCGCTGAAGAGAAGGCAGCGGAGCGCGCCGCGGCGAGAGCCGCCCGCCTCGCGGCGAAGGCGGCTGCCGCTGAGCCGACGGGCGAGCCCGCGTCGGCAGCAACACCATCCCCTGAAGCAACAGGGGATGACGAGAAGGCGGCCAAAGCACAGGCCGCCGCAGAAGCCCGCGCAGCGCGAGCTAGCGCGCGCGGAGCGAAGACCGACGCGGCGGAGCCTGCCGCGCCGAAGGAGCCCTCGCCGAACCAGCCGCTGCTGGACCGGCTGGTTGCGATCCTACAAGCCGCCGTTGGCGAAGACGCCGTCGTCGATAACTTCATTAACGAAAGGGACGGACACCGTCCTTACGTTATCATTCACAGCTCCCGCTGGTCGGAGGCTGCGGTGACGCTGCGTGATCACGAAGAGCTGCGCTGCGACTACTTGCGCAATCTCTCCGGTGTGGACCAAGAGACGCATCTGGAAGTGGCGTATCATCTGCTTTCCCTCACTCACAAGCGCGAGTATTGTGTGAAGGTGAAAACAGATCGGGATCAGCCAAGCATCCCATCAGTTGCTCCTGTGTGGCCAACTGCCGATTGGAATGAGCGGGAAGTGTATGACCTGCTGGGAATTGATTTCCCTGGGCATCCCAATCTAGTAAGAATTATGATGCCTGACGATTGGGTCGGCCATCCACTGCGCAAAGATTACGAACCGCTTGACCCGGAGGTGTAGCATTTGTTACGGACAGAAGAGCTCCTGCTAAACGTTGGTCCTCAGCATCCAAGTACGCATGGCGTTTTCCGCGTGATTGTGAAGCTGGATGGAGAGGTCATCAAAGAAGCTATACCCGTTATGGGCTATCTACATAGAGGCACAGAGAAACTGGCTGAGAATCTGAGCTACACGCAAATTATTCCTTATACAGACCGTATGGATTACGTCTCAGCTATGACGACGAACTATGTTCTCGTTCATGCGGTTGAGAAAATGATGGGGCTGGAAGTCCCGGAACGTGCGGAATTTCTTCGTTTGATCGTGATGGAACTTCAGCGGATTGCTTCCCATATGGTGTGGTGGGGAACGTATTTGCTGGATATTGGAGCGATGAGTCCGTTCTTATTCGCCTTCCGCGATCGGGAAATTATTATTGACTTGTTCAATGAACTCTGCGGAGCCCGTTTGACTTACAACTACATGCGTGTAGGCGGGGTGAAATGGGACGCTCCAGACGGTTGGATCGATAAAGTTAAGAAATTTATCCCGTATATGTACGGCAAATTGGAAGAATATCATACCCTTGTCTCCGGAAATGAGATTTTCCTGTCCAGGATTAAGGGTGTAGGTAAATATGATGCCGATACAGCCGTTGCATATGGGCTTAGCGGCGCTAACTTGAGATGTACGGGTGTTGACTGGGACATCCGCAAAACGCAGCCATACAGCCTATACAATCGCTTTCAATTCGATGTGCCTGTACGAAGTGGCGGCGATTGCTATGATCGCTATCTATTACGCATGGAAGAAGTGAAGCAGTCGCTGCGCATTCTGGAGCAAGCTGTGGCACAGTTCCCGGAACAAGGCGATACCATGGGCAAAGTACCTAGGGTTATTCGTCCTCCGGAAGGAGAAGTGTATGCGGCTATCGAGTCTCCTCGCGGAGAGATCGGCTGCTATATTATTTCCCGAGGTAAACAAGAACCATTCCGTCTGAAATTCCGCAGACCGTCCTTCGTAAATCTACAAATTTTGCCCAAACTCCTGGTCGGTGAATCGATGACCAACCTGATTACGATATTGGGCGGCATCGATATTGTCGTTGGGGAGGTGGATGCCTAATGGTAAATTTGCTGGAAGAGAGTCTTACCTGGACGAACTTCTTTGTTTTTCTTTTCTGGGGTATCGTTATGCTGATGTTGGTCCTTGGTTTCGTTACCTATGCGATCTACTTCGAGCGGAAGGTCATTGGCTGGATGCAGTTGCGGATCGGACCGAACCGGACGGGGCCGTTTGGGCTTTTGCAGAGCGTCGCGGACGTTTTAAAACTGCTCATTAAAGAGGATACCATCCCCAAAAAGGCGGAGCGCGAGCTGTTCATTCTGGCGCCTATCATTACGTTTATTCCTTCGTTTACGATTATTGCAACGATCCCTTTTTCGGATCGGATGTTTAATGCAAATTTGAATTCCGGCTTGCTGTATTACGTTGCCCTTACGGGGATTTCCACGATTGGGATTATTCTTGGTGGTTGGGCGTCAAATAACAAATATGCACTGCTAGGCGGTATGCGTTCAGCAGCACAAATGATCAGTTATGAGGTTCCGCTCGTCATTTCCGTCATTGGTGTCATTATGATGACAGGCAGCTTAAATCTGCATACCATCGTTGACCACCAAGCTGGGGGTTTCTGGCATTGGAATTTCATTCCTCAGATTCTAGGCTTTATCATATTCGCCATTGCCGGTGTATCGGAGCTTAACCGGACGCCTTTTGACTTACCGGAAGCAGAATCCGAGCTCGTTGCAGGTTACCACGTGGAATATAGCGGCTTCCGTTTTGCTTTTTTCATGCTATCGGAGTACGTCTACGTG